>NZ_CAXAPL010000014.1:0-133320 GCF_963970845.1 Pseudomonas sp. RA_105y_Pfl2_P56 | reverse complement strand
TGGGATAGGAGCTTCGTTGGCGCATGGAAATCCTGGCGATAAGGGTGATCGCGTCCGCTTAAAAATAGGCGGACACCATCGCCCTTAATTCCGGATTTCTGAAGGTGTGTTCGCTGGCCGCTTACGGTCCTCTCGCTCTTGGCCTAGCTGATGAGCTTGGCAAAGGGGCAGGACTGTCAAGTGGTGTGATTGTGACATCCTAGGCTAGGGTCGTTGCTGCGAGGTGAGCTGCGTCGGCGAGCAGATAAACGAACTATCCATGCAGGTCACTAGTAAATAGCTGACTGTGCATAAAATCTATGAATACCCGTAGTCTTAGAGAAAGGTGTTTGCTCGAGGGCCACAGAAGCCTGAACACCCCGGTGTGAACCGTATAGTCTGCTAACACCTGAACCAGTTCGCCGTTTTTGATGGACTTAGAAGTCATGAAGTCAGGTAGGCAAGCAATTCCCAAACCTGAACGAGCCACATCGACAATCACTTCAGTCGTGTTGCATACCATAGTCTGAGGTAGCTCGAAATCCGGCTCTCCAGTCTCAATGCGTAGCGGCCAAGGTTCAAACTTCCCAGTCGAAGGAAACTTGTGCAACAAACATGAGTGCGTAGCGAGTTCTGCTGGCCGTTTGGGTACACCGTACTGTGCGAGATAGTCCGGAGACGCCACAATCTGGAGCTGAAAGCCCCCCAGCCTTTTAGAAATCAACCGAGAGTCACTAGGCTCGCCTGTTCGCAACACAGCATCAAAGCCCTCCTCAATAACGTCGACCATTCGATCAGAAAAATCAATGTCGAGTTCTATTTCGGGGTAAGTGCGCATGAATTGAATGATTGCTGGCATCACTAGACCGCTGACTAGAGGCAAGCTAATTCGCAATTTGCCCCTCGGTTGTTCACGGGCATTGCTTAACTCCATTTCTGCGGCTTCAAGCTCCGAAAGTATCCGTCGGCACCGCTCAAGAAACAGTGACCCTTCTAACGTCAGGGCAATACTGCGGGTGTTGCGCTGGAAAAGGCGTACACCGAGTTTCTCCTCCAGCCGACCAATACTTTTACCGACGCCAGAAGAGGAAATACCTAGTCGTTTCCCTGCTTCTGTAAAGCTTCGAGTCTCAGCCACCAATACGAATAGTGAAATGCTGCCAAGCGATTCCAAGGGCTGCCCTCACTGCGGACACCAGCGTCCGATATGTTCGGATTATAGGCCTGTTTTTGTTTGCGGACGCAAGCCCTAACCTCTTGTCGGCCGATCACCGCGGACAACCGTGCGCTGAGGACCAACACCTCCGCACACCAATCAGGGAAACATTCAGATGAATTCAACACGCAGCGTTCAGGCGGCTCCCCAGTTTTTGAAGTGGATACAGTTATTCGCAGCTTGCCTGACAGGCGTTCTCATCCCGCTTTGCTTCACCGGGCCGGCAGTTGTCCTCTCTTCCATCAGCGCTGCCATGGGCGGATCTGCTGTCGAGCTCAGCTGGGTCGTCAATGCATATATCCTGACTTATGGCAGCGCCATGATGGCGGCAGGGAGTCTGACGGATATCTATGGACGCAAGCGGGTATGGCTGATTGGTCTAGTAATCTTTGTGTTGTCTACCATTGCTATTCCCTTCTCTTCCACTGTTTTGCAGATTGATGTCCTACGGCTTGTACAGGGGTTGGGCGGAGCAGCTGCTTTCGCCGGCGCCATGTCGTCTCTAGCCCAGGTATTCCACGGTTCTGAACGCACCAAGGTTTTCAGTCTCCTTGGGACGACTTTCGGCATTGGATTAGCTTTCGGCCCATTGGCAGCGGGGCTACTGGTCGACTCCGCAGGCTGGAAATGGACGTTCCACGCTACGGCATTGATAGGCGTAGCGGGCTTCGTACTTGTCTGCGTGAGCGCGACTGATTCTAAAGACCCGGCTAACAATGGTATGGACTGGCCCGGTGCTCTCAGCTTCACGGCCGCACTAACCTTGTTTACCTATGGCATTCTCCTCGCGCCTGAGGATGGTTGGGCCAGCCCAATCGTTTTGGGAAGTGTCGCCGGCGCGATCTTGCTGTTCATGATATTCGTGCTGATAGAGCGCCGAACCAGTAGTCCTATGCTCGACCTTTTGTTGTTCAAGCAATCCAAGTTTGTTGGTGTGCAGATTCTTGCAGCGAGCCCTGCATTCTTTTTTGTCGTCCTCATCATCATGCTCCCAGCGCGATTCATCGGAGTCGATGGGCTTAGTGCTTTGCAGACCGGACAAATGATGATCGCACTGGCCGCACCGTTGTTGCTTGTGCCGTTTCTGGCTGCTCAGCTCGCGCGACACTACACCTCAGGGATGCTCTCGGCGATCGGGCTGATGCTGGTGGCTGTCGGACTGTTTTGGCTAGGCGTCGTGCTAGATAGCGGAGTCAGTAATGCGGTAATGCCTATGGCGCTGATCGGCATCGGCATTGGCCTGCCTTGGGGTTTGATGGATGGCATGGCCGTTAGCGTGGTTGAAAAAGAACGCGCGGGAATGGCCACAGGGATTTTTAACGCAGTTCGCGTTTCCGCCGACGGTATAGCCATCGCCGTCGCCGGGGCGTTGCTGGCGACGTTCATTCAATGGGGGCTATTCGACGCCGCCACGAATTTTGCACCACATCAGATTATGGAGGCATCCAGCCGGGCAGCGCTCGGCGATCTGCAGAACGCCGGCAACCAACTACCAGGGCAGTCAGAGCTTTTGCGCCACGAGTACGCGAAAGCGTTTCGTCATCTGCTTTTCATCTTGGGCGCTGGCAGCGTGCTCACGGCAGTGGCTGTGTTCGCAACGCTCGGTCGAGTTAGCGCGCATGATCATCAACCAGTAGAAGCAGTCCGTCCCGTGATCGTGGGTGACCGCGAGTGATCGGGCGGATACGAACGAGCAGCGATTCCAATGAAGCTCACCCTGCGTTTTCCCGAGTGTTCGCACCAGGCCATCTTACGTTTGGCCTAATCGCGCCGCTGGAGGGATACTGATCACCGCGCAGCGCGGCCATGGTTCGGTTCACGCTGGACAACCGGTTTTGCGCGGTGGCGATGCAGATAGCCCCTTGTTCGACTTGCTGCCGCAGATATCCGGCGTAGTCCAGCAAGGTCTGTCGATCAATTTTTCGCGCATCGTTAAACCCTGGCCCATCCTCCGACCGGCTCCAGCGCACAAACGTCTGCCATCGATCACTGTGTGCTTTGACCGTGCCGTAATGCCCGCCGCCAAACATATCGCGCAATGCTTGTGGTCCGGCATAACTCAGTTGCCGGCCCCATCCAAAATTTCGCCGGTCCCGTCTACAGGCCAATGCCATGATCAAACTCCTCTTAAAGCCAAAACCCTTGAAACTTTCCCCACGTCATCCCGCCATGAATGTTGAGTGCTATCAGGGATCAAGGCCCCTGCGGCCTGTGAGGGTTGTCCACTAACGCGGGACTGGCGACTCCTTACGACCGGGAGCTTGGGCATTTCATGATCTGGCCTCCTGAGCACTTCCTAAGAAGTGGGCGGGTGGAGGCTGCATTGGCTGACGAGACCAGCGCCGCGAGATCCAGAGTCAGGTGAAGGCAGTGAAGCGATGACCGGGGCATGCCTGACTGTCAGTCAGGTGCAGTCCATTCCCTGGGCTGCGGCACCATCATCTGCATCGCTGTTGCTGGTGACTTCGGTGTTTGTCACGCCGATTGTCACGAGGGGAAATGCCGCAATGCCTTGTACGAGGTGGGCTGCAGCAGTGGTAGGAGCGCCCGTCTCTTTCCGAGAGAAAGAGACGGGCGCAGGTTGGCGCAATGAAATGGCCAAGCGGATAGGTTGCTGCAGGCCAGCTATGAAAGGGGGAAGTTGCCGCAGTGGGCACACTGGTAAAAGTAGGCATCCATCACATCGCTGTGACCGTGCGAGCCGCCGGACGCTAATCGCACTTTGGGAGAACCACCACGGTGTGGCGTAGCCTTAAGGGTTCTGGCTACCTAGGTTGCTGTCAACGACAGCGCTTTGCCCGATCTTTTCTACGCCTGTGGATAATTCGGGTCAAGGCTCGAACTTTCGGGAATTCTGCGGCTGTGGATGAAATTATCCACCGGTGGAAATCTATGGTTTTCCACAGACAGTTGCGTGGGCTTTAGATTTTTTTAGTGAGGCCCATCCAAACAGGGTGGCTTTGCAGCCCTGTTTGGATGGGCCCGCAATGGAAGAGCGTATTGTGGCGATTTCTCGGGATTACCCTTGCTCACTTAAGCCGTGCTTGTGTCGAACGCGAGTGACATTCTTACCCGCATGATTAGCGAATTTGTGGGGGGGCGCCAGATATTAGTACTGATTGACTTCGAGGTATTTGCTCCGTCACGTCCTCAGCAACCAAGCTCTGCTAGAAATTGAATGATTGCTGCTACGCTTGAGAAGGGCTCTCTTGGCCTAAGTAAAATAGATGCGCAAGCGAAAAAAAGCCCTACGTGGTAGGGCTTTTCATTACAGCGAGGCTAGCTCTCTGACAAGGTTGGGCATGTAGCTAACTCTCGCGGGCTGACCCTTGAGGCCAAGCAGAGGGTAAACTTGCCCACCGATACCAGGCGTGATCTCGCCGTCTTCTGCTTTTTCGCTATCAACTGCGAACACCAGAAACTCGAACTTGTCAGCAATGTAGCTTGGGAACTCATCGCGTAATGCTTTTTCAGAGTTGATGTGCATCACTGGTGAGACGATATATATCTTCTCGGGATTCACATGCTCGATAAGCTCAAGAAGGTTAGTTCGCACAACGCAACTGCCTGAAATGATCGACTTGGCAATAACCAAAACCGTGGCACCTTCATATCCAGGCTCTAGGAATTTATGCACGACTGGAGCAATGCTTCCACCTGGAATGGAATAATGGTTATTCCAAAATACTGCAGCTTTGGTGGAGTGATTTTCCTTCAGGCAGTCATAAATACCCTTGCTGAGGTAATCGGCGTCCTCTGCGGTTGACGCTAAAAGACATTGCTTGTGTGCCGGAATTTTCTGATTAAGCACTCCACCCAGCAGTTCTCCCAGCGCACGCATGGTAGCCGAGTAAGCTTGCGGGTTATCCGTCGATGATAGAAGGCTGTCCAAGGCTGCCTTAGCTTCACCTTTAGCAAGTGCACTGTATTTCCTATTCACAATGCTCATTGACGGTTTTCCCCTGTGGGCAAATGGTCATCTAACGTCTCTGCTTCAAGTGACATCAGAAAAACAACGATGTCTCCAGGCTTTTTGAGCTTGGCCAGAGCTTGAGGTGACGGGCTAGCAATACTTGAGGTAACCCTCGCCTGCATCCCATTGTAGCTGACAATAAAAGCGCCGCATTCTACCGTCACAGAAGGCATTTGGAAAGCGGCCAGCAGGTCTGTGAGCCAAGTGGGTGCATCGGATTCCTGCAGATTTTTGACCGTCACGACCCCAACTTCCTCTTCTTCTATACCGTTGGGCACGAAGCTTGCGAATACATCAGGATGAGACATCGCTTTGGCTTTGGTCATGACGTCCAGTACCGTACGGCCATGTTCATTGTCCGCGCACCACTGGCCTAGCACCAATCTAAAGGCCGCGTCAACGTTTGACAAGCTTTGGGTGGCACACAGCTTGTTCAGCGCCTCACGTAAAGGGCCATGTCCAATTACCAACTGGGTGGACGAGGTGTGGTAGGGGAAATGCTCGGACAGGCAGTAATCCTTCATATCTGCAGGGATTTTTGCGTCATTGGCTGCAGCCTTGTCGATGCTACTGACGAGTAATACCTGGGTGGAAATTTTGCTCAGATGAAGGTCATGGTCGATGATTTGCTGCATATCGAAGCGGCACTGCATCTCCTCATCCCAGCTAGCGGGATCACCGTCTGAATTCTTGGCTTGGTAGTTGGTTTTTTGTGCGGCAGACAAATGGCGGACACATAGATCATCGACGAAAGCGGTTTCCTGGCAGGTGATGTGGTAGTCGCCATACTCTCTTGCCTCGACGTTCGATGCTATGAGGCAGATTTTGTTAGCCGCGAAAAAATTCTCGAAGTCCGAGCCTTTCTTGTTGTTTTTGCCGCCTCGACCGATGTTCGTCAGCTTTTTCGCGAGCTCGGCTCCGAATTGCTGCTCTACGAACTGCGTCACTTCCGTGTCAGACATTTCTTTCATCGGTCGGCCCCTTGGTTAGTCACTTCATTATCTCCATCACCTAACAGCCAGTCGAGGGCATGTGGGCGGTTTGCCATCCAAAGATTTAATAGGCTGCAGTGTTTGTAGAGATAAGCACAGATGTCCTTACTCAGTCACGCTGGGCTTGTGACGAAGGCGAGTGACATTCTTGCCGATATGGTTAGCCAATTCGTGGGGCGTAAGGTGCTCCTGTCGATTGGCCTCAAGGTACCGGCTCCACCAGTTCATGATCAGTCGGCGCTCCTCGATGAACTCAGCCTTGTGGATATAGGCAGCTCGGACGTTATTCCGCTCCTTGTGGCTCATCTGCCTTTCAATGGCGGTCTCGGACCACAGTCCTGATTCAATCAGCGCGCTACAGGCCATCGACCGAAACCCATGCCCGCAGATTTCGGTTTTGGTGTCGTAGCCCATCTTCCTAAGCGCGCTGTTCACCGTGTTTTCAGACATGGGTTTCCAGGGCTTGGCATCGCCTGCAAACACCAGGTCGAATTTGCCGGTGAGGGAGTGGATCTGTTCAAGCAGGGCCACGGCTTGCGGCGATAAGGGTACTAAATGGATATCCCCTGCCATCTTCGTACCCCTTGTGGAAAAGGGTACTCCCTCCAACGCGGGTCGAGTGTCCGGTATCTCCCAGGTGCCGCGCTTGAGGTCGAACTCGCTCCAGCGTGCGAAACGCAGCTCGCTGGATCGTACAAATACATGCAGCGACAGCATCACTGTCAGCCGGGTAAGTGCCCGGCCTTTATAGGTGTCGATCCGCTCCTGCAGTTCCGGCAGCTGCGATAAGGGTAGAGCGGGGCGATGTACCACCCGGGGGGCTTTGATCGAGCCTTCGAGATCGTAAGCAGGGTTTATGGTGATAAGCCGGAGGCGCTTTGCCTCGCGCATGATGCTCTGCAGGTAGTTTTGTACCCTTAAAAGCAACGTCGATCGTTCCGCGCTTTTTGATCGCTTCCAAGGGCTGCATAAGGTCATGGGTGTCGAGATCAACAATGGCGCGTGCGCCGATCAGCGGGAATACGTGGGTTTTGAGACGACTCATCACTGTCTTGGAATGGCCTGGTGCCCACTTGGCCGAGATTTCCGTATGCCAGTCGAGCGCAACGCTTTCAAAGGTTCTGCCTTTGATTAAAGCTTCCGCCTTGGCTTGGTGCTTGGTTTCTATGGGATCAATGCCATCCGCCAGCATTCGCTTGATGTCCAAGCGCTTGCGGCGCGCATCGGCGAGGCCAATGACGGGGTAGTTGCCGAACGAGGTCAGTCCTTCGCGTCCGTCAGGTTTGACGTAACGGAGCCGCCAGCCTTTGCGGCCATTGGGTTGGACTAGGAGGTAGAGGCCATCGCCGTCGAAAAGCTTGTAGGCGCGCTCTGTAGGTTTTGCCAAGCGGCAAGCTGCGTCGGAGAGCGGAGCTGTGGTGCGCGACATAAGGGTACTCCCTTTTATCGAAGTGACCTGTATCCCAAACCCTACCCTTAAAACGGTTGGAATCCACCAGTTTCTGACGGAAACCGATGGAACGCCAAAACGAAAAAACCCGCCAGAAGGCGGGTTTTTCGGGGGTTCCAGAGATTTTGAAAGCCTTCTATGGAACCTTAAATGGTGCCGGCACCAGGAGTCGAACCCGGGACCTACTGATTACAAGTCAGTTGCTCTACCAACTGAGCTATACCGGCGTGTGGGCGACGATTATAGCGACTGGGAAGATCCTGTAAACCCCTGAATTCAGACTATTTTTGCATTCGCTCGAATCAAGCCCTGCGCAGCACATTTCGCAGCGTTTGCACCGCCTTCACTGTGCGGCTGTTTTGCAGGGCCGACAGTTGTGCTTCGGCCTGTTCGGCGCGTTGCAGAGCGTTGGCCAGTTGTTGGGCGGTGTCGAGTTCGCTGGCGCTGATCGGGTGTGCGAAGGCGTGGCCTTTGCACAGTTGGAAGTTGTCGAGGTTGCACGGCGGGATGTCGAAGGCGGGTTTGAGCTTGAGGTATTCGTCGGCGAGGAACCAGGTGTTGAGGCCGTCGAACAGGATCGCTTGATAACCGGCGTCGGTGACCAGCGGTTCCCAGGTGTGGTCGCGTTGCCATGGAGTTTCGATGACGATGATCCAAGGTCGCAAGCGCGTGAAGTCCATGCCGCGCAGGACGCTCTCTTCGTGGCCTTCGACGTCGATTTTCAGAAAGTGGATTGGCCGGTCGGCGGCATATTGTTCGCAGATCGATGTGAGGGTGCGCGACTTTACGGTGAGGTTGCGCACGTCCATGCCCTGATCTTTGTATTGCTGGGCGATCGCCGGGTCGGCGGTGGACAGGCCGGTGTCGGGGATGGCGTAGAAGGTCATTTCGCCGGGCTGATCGCTGGCGATGCATTGCACAGTGAGGTCGCGCGGACGCTGCTGGCAGAGGGCGTCGTAGTAGTTCTGCATCGGTTCGACGTTCACGCCTTGCCAGCCGTGATCGTAGAAGGCTTTGGTGACCGAGTCGTGATTCGGGTCGTTGGCACCGACATCGATATAGAAGCCCTGTTCGACTTGCTTGAGAGCACGCCACAAGCGGACGTCTTCGAAATTCTGTGCATAAGAAATGAACGTCACGGTCGCTTCCTGTCGGTTTGATTTGTGCTTGTCGGGACGCGTGCTGGCGGCACGTTGTGGCCTTGTATAGCAAGGCTGACAGGACGCTGCAATGATTCGCGGCTAACGGGGGAATTTCGGCGGTTATGTCGTTTTGATTGGCGGCTTATGCACAACTGGCTGGCCTGAAACCGTGCTTAGGCGGATTTTTGTGGACGCGTTCTCATTTTGTTCGCAAATCCCTGTTTTATCGGTTTTTTATTAATGTGAACAAAAAATGACCAAGGTAGTTGATGCCACGAAACAGCCGTAATTATTGGATCCGAACGAAATTCATCAACAGAGTTATCCACAGGGCGGCGATGAATTATTCGCGTTCGGCCAATAACAGCAGGTTCCGAGGGGTGAGGGGTGTTTCGCAGAAACTGCCAAGGCGTACGGCGTAGCCCTGTTCGACGAGGAAGAGTGCCCGATCCAGAGTCAGCCATAGCTCCAGCGGCCGTCGGAATAATCCGCGCAACAACTCCAGGTTGCGAACTTCGGCCAACCGCTGCCAACCGGCAGCTTCCAGTGCCGACCAATCTGGCGTACCGACTGTGGATAACTGTTTGAGAGCGGCTAGATCGCGACAGTAATCGGCGAACGGTTTATCCAGCCAGGCACTGGGTAGCGAAGGTGTCGGCCAATATTCGTCGAGGCCGCGCAATTGCCGTTGCAGCAGGTCCAACGCCAGTCGTCGGGCCATGGAGGTGTCGCGCTGACGTCGCACTCGCGCGCCGGCCGTGACGGTTTCGCTCATTGGCAGGGCCAGATCTTCCTGCGACAGCTGTAGAGCGGATTTCAAACCGGCGCAGGACAATGCCTGATAGGTGGCGCGATTGATCCGGTTGTAACAGCACGGGGCGATGGCCAGTTGTTTGCAGCCGCTGGCGGAGGCGAGTTGCATCAGGCGCACATGCAGATCGCCGCAGGCGTGTAAGGCGACCGGTGTGTGTTGGGCGTTCAACACAGTCGCTGCATCTGCCGCCAACACATCCTGCTCGACATGCAAGGCATGCAGACGATGGCGCTGGCTCAGCGCCTGACCGCTGGCAACCAACGCCGGATCGTACTCAACACACGTCAGTTGTTGCCCTTCACACAACAGGCGTCGACCCAAGTGCCCCTTGCCGGAACACCAGTCGAGCCAATGCGTCGGTTGCGAGGCAAAAGACAGACGACTGGCAAACGCTTCAATCTGCAGCCACTTGCGCCCCGGCACATCGACATTCAAGCGATGGCCCGCAGCTTCCAGCGCATGCCCGGGCAACTCACCGACAGCGCTCAGCTCAGCCGATATCGCCGCCAGTGAGGCAAAAGGCTCCGGCGCATCCACAAGATCAGCAGGTTGGTTGTGTGCGTTTTCCGCATCGTCCAGCGACCGTCCGCGTAGCCACAAGGCCAACTCCGGGTAGGACGCTTCCCAGGCCAGCGAAAGATGCGTGAAAGGTCGAGGTTTCCACAGCGCTTGATGCGTTGTGAGAAACGTATCCAGCGCCGTGAAGCGGGCGAGCAGGTCCTCGCCCGTCAGCACGTGGGAAGTGTCAGCGCCCTTGGCAGGCATCGACGCGCAGCCAGCGCTCCAGCAGCTTGAAGCCGCGCACCAGCACGTAGGACATCAGCAAATAGAACACGCCCGCGGCGAAGAAGATCTCCACCGGCAGGTAGGTGCGGGCAATGATCGTGCGGGCCATGCCGGTCAATTCCAGCAGGGTCACGGTGCTGGCCAGGGCGCTGGCCTTGAGCATCAGGATCACTTCGTTGCTGTAGGCCGGCAGGCCAATGCGCGCTGCGCGGGGGAGGATGATGTAGAACATCGCCTTGGGTTTGGACATGCCCAAGGCCCGCGCCGCTTCGATTTCGCCCGGTGGAATCGCCTGAATCGCGCCGCGCAGGATCTCGGCGATGTACGCGGCGGTGTGCAGGGTCATGGTCGCTGTGGCGCACCAGAATGGATCGCGCAGGTACGGCCACATCGGGCTGTTACGGACGGCGTCGAACTGCGCCAGTCCGTAGTAGACCAGGAACAACTGAACCAGCAACGGTGTGCCACGGAAAAAGAAGATGTAGGCATAGGGCAACGCGCGCACGTACCACCGCTTCGAAGAGCGGGCGATGCCCAGCGGAATGGCCAGCAGCAGACCGGCGATCACGGCGATGGCCACCAGTTCCAGAGTCAGGGTCGCGCCCTGCGCCAGTTTCGGCAGCCATTTGATGATGACTTCCCAGTTCATTGGGTGCTCCTCGCGAAGCCGCGAGCGGCGCGTTTTTCCAGCAAGTGCATGCCAGTCATTGCCAGCACGGTCAGGCCCAGATACATGAGCGCGGCGACCATATAGAAGGTGAAGGGCTGTTTGGATACGGTCACACCGATCTGCGCGTGACGCATGATTTCTTCCAGGCCGATCACTGACACCAGTGCGGTGTCTTTCATCAGGATCATGAACAGGTTGCCCAGGCCCGGCAGGGCGATGCGCCACATCTGCGGCATGATCAGCCGGGTGAAGATCCGCCATTTCGACAGGCCCAGGGCCACGCCGGCCTCACGGTGACCTTTGGGAATGGCGAGGATCGCGCCACGAAACACTTCCGTGGCGTATGCGCCGAAACACAGGCCCAGCGCAATCACACCGGCGGCGAAGGCACTGAGTTCCAGGTCGGGATTGCCGAAGAACTCACCGAGGGCGCGCATCAGGTTGACCGTACCGAAGTAGATCAATAGCACCCAGAGCAATTCCGGGACACCACGCACCAGCGTTGAATAAAAGCCGCCAAGCCATTGCAGCGGCTTGTACGGGGAAGTCTTGGCCAAGGCGCCGAGCAGACCGAGCACCAGCCCAAGGCCCAGGGCCGAGAGTGCCAGTTTGACGGTCATCAGCGCGCCAGCGGCGAGCGCCGGGCCGAATCCGTAGAGGTCGATAATCATGGATTTCTGTTCAAATCGCGGCAGGCAGGGCCGGGAGCCGACGCCGTCGGATCACGGCGTCAGTCCGGCAGGTCAGGATCAGTAGATGCTGAACGGGAAGTACTTGTCGTTGATCTTCTTGTAGGTACCGTCAGCGACGATTTCCTTCAACGCAGCGTTCAGCTTCTCGCGGATCGGGTCGCCTTTACGCACAGCGATACCGATCTTGTCGCTTTCTTCCACCGGGTCGCCTTTGAATTCGTAGGCTTTGCCGGCTTCGCTTTTCAGCCATTCGTAGTTGACGTATTTGTCAGCGAGGATGCCGTCCAGACGACCGGACGTCAGGTCCAGGTAGGCGTTTTCCTGGGTGTCGTAAAGTTTCAGTTCGACGTCCGGCATGTTGTCTTCCATGAAGGTGCCGGCCAGGGTCGCGCGTTGGGCGCCGATCACTTTGCCTTTCAGAGAGTCTTTGTCGGTCTTGAACTCTTTGTCTTTCGGCGCGATGAATTGCAGTTTGTTGGAGTAGTACGGGTCGGTGAAGTCCACCGCGCCTTTGCGCTCGTCGGTGATCGACATCGAGGAGATCAGGAAGTCGAATTTCTTGGCGTTCAGGGCCGGGATGATGCCGTCCCAGTCGGACGTGACCACGGTGCACTCGACTTTCATCTTCGCGCACAGGGCGTCGCCGATGTCTTTGTCGAAGCCGACCACGTTGCCGCTGGCGTCTTTGTTGTTGAACGGCGGGTAAGCCGCTTCGATGCCCATCTTCAGGGTTTCAGCCATGGCACCGGCGCTGAATGCGAGGGTGACGGCCGCAGCCAGGAAGACCTTTTTATAGTTCTGCATGCATGTTGCTCCGTTAGCGGTTGCTGGACATGAATTGTTTGCAGCGCGCCGAAAGCGGGTTTTCGAACACCTGCTGTGGCGATCCTTGCTCTTCCACCAGGCCCTGGTGAAGGAACACCACTTCGCTGGAGACCTGACGGGCGAAGCCCATTTCGTGGGTCACGAGCAGCATGGTGCGACCTTCTTCGGCCAATGCGCGGATGACACTAAGTACTTCCTGAACCATTTCCGGGTCAAGGGCGGAGGTGGGCTCGTCGAACAGGATCACCTTGGGCTGCATCGCCAGCGTGCGGGCGATGGCCGCGCGTTGTTGCTGACCGCCGGACAATTGCGCCGGGTAGGCGTGGCGCTTGTCGGCGATGCCGACCTTGGCCAGCAGCGCTTCGGCGACTTCGATTGCCTCGGCTTTGCTCTGGCCGAGTACGCGGCGCGGGGCTTCGATGATGTTGTCGAGCACGCTCATGTGCGGCCACAGATTAAAGTTTTGAAACACAAAACCAATCTCTGAGCGCAGGCGGTTGATCTGCTTGCCGTCAGCGGCAACCAGTTCGCCATTCTTGGCGGCCTTGAGCTTGAGTTCTTCACCGGCCACCAGAATCTGGCCCTGATGCGGGTTTTCCAACAGGTTGATGCAACGCAGGAACGTGGACTTGCCGGAACCGGAGGAACCGAGGATCGAGATCACATCGCCGTCGCGGGCGGTCAGCGAGATGCCTTTAAGCACCTCAAGCTTTCCGTAGCGTTTGTGCAAGTTACGGATTTCAAGCGCGGGCGTGGCCTCAGCCATGTGCGTTCCTCATATATGTTGCGCTCCTGCTGTTGGTTGGCCTTCCTGGCGAGGCGGCCAAGCTAGCATAGCGTTTCAATGGCAGCCAACAGCGCTACGAGCGGTAAACGGATGGCGTGTGGCAGGTTGTCGCATTGGCGCAGCAGACTGTCGCCCCATCAACAACCGAACGGGTGTTTAAACGTGGATTCCCGTGGGTGTCGCGTAAAAAAAGGCGCGATGTTGCCAGCTTTGGCGGGGTGTTGGAAGCGCTATCCGGCCGAACGTTCCTGATTCGCCCTTTTATTGTGCATCCCACACTTTTTAAGTGTGTTTTTGGTGCGCTGATTCGTCTTGAAAGTGAGTCGCAGGGTAACGTTCTGGCGAATTGCCATTGTTCTCAATGACTTGCGATGACCGTCCGGTCGCGCGCAAAGCCGCGGCAGCAAAGAGGTTGAAACATTTTGGCGCAAATATTGCGTGCAGAATAAGGAACGCCCTGTTGGATTCTTTTTACGAGAAAGAACAAACCAGACAGGCCGGACGCAATCGCTTTCCTCGCAAAGGTAGTTTCAATGAGCAGTACCCCAAGCTCCAACGGCCTCGAACAGGGGCTCAAACCGCGTCATGTGACCATGTTGTCGATCGCCGGTGTGATCGGCGCCGGTCTGTTCGTTGGCTCCGGCCACGCTATCGCCGCCGCCGGCCCCGCTGTGCTCTTGGCCTATGCCGCCGCCGGCACCCTTGTGGTGCTGGTGATGCGTATGCTCGGTGAAATGGCGGTTGCATCGCCGGACACCGGCTCGTTCTCGACGTACGCCGACCGTGCCATCGGGCACTGGGCCGGTTTCACCATCGGCTGGTTGTACTGGTGGTTCTGGGTGCTGGTGATTCCTCTGGAAGCCAACGCCGCCGCGACCATCCTGCACGCGTGGTTCCCAAGTGTGGGGATCTGGGCATTTGCACTGGTCATCACGCTGCTGTTGACCGTCACCAATCTGTTCAGCGTGAAGAATTACGGCGAGTTCGAATTCTGGTTCGCCCTGATCAAAGTGCTGGCGATCATCGGCTTCATCGCCCTCGGTCTCGCGGCGATCTTTGGCTACCTGCCAAACAGCCAGGTCAGTGGCGTTTCGCACCTGTTCGACAGCGGTGGCTTCCTGCCTAACGGCATGGGCGCGGTGCTGGGCGCGATCCTGACCACCATGTTCTCGTTCATGGGTACCGAAATCGTGACCATCGCGGCCGCGGAATCGAAGAACCCGGGCAAACAAATCTCCAAGGCCACCAACTCGGTGATCTGGCGGATCGGCCTGTTCTACCTCGTATCGATCTTCATCGTTGTGGCTTTGGTGCCATGGAACGATCCGACCCTGGCCAACCTCGGTTCCTACCAGACTGTGCTTGAGCGCATGGGCATCCCGAACGCGAAAATGATCGTCGACATCGTGGTGCTGGTCGCTGTCACCAGTTGCCTGAACTCGGCCCTCTACACGTCGTCGCGCATGTTGTTCTCACTGGGCAAACGCGGTGATGCGCCCGCCATGTCGACTCGGGTCAACAAAAGCGGTACGCCTTACTGGGCGGTGATGCTGTCGACCGGTGCGGCGTTCCTGTGCACCTTCGCCAACTATGTGGCGCCGGCGGCCGTGTTCGAGTTCCTGCTGGCCAGCTCCGGCGCGATCGCACTGCTGGTGTACCTGGTGATCGCGTTCTCGCAACTGCGTATGCGCAAGCAGCGCATGGCTCGCGGCGAGAAAATCGTCTTCAGCATGTGGCTCTTCCCGGGCCTGACCTATGCGGTGATCATCTTCATCGTCGCGGCTTTGACCATCATGCTGTTCCAGGAAGCCCACCGCGTGGAAATCCTTGCGACCGGCCTGCTGAGCCTGCTGGTGGTGGCTACCGGTCTGCTGGTGGCGCGTCGGCGTCGTCACGAGAAGTTGAGCGCAGCCGTGGCTCGCTGAGTGTTCTGACTCCACGCCAACCGTTGCTCACCCACAGAGACGACCGCCATCAGAGATGATCGCGGTCGTTTTTACTTGGCAATTTGATGGACACAGTGGTGGCTAAATAGTAGCCTGCGCGACGAATATGTATCTCGCTGTTGCGAGATGCGATGGAGTTTCAGGACATGGATTGTTCGACGCCCTCAGCCTTTCTGGCTAAAGCTTTCGATTCTTCCTTGTCTGCTCCCTCATCTGACGCTACGTACAGATGCGATTTTGCGTGCTTGCCGTTAAAAAGAGCTGCATGGAGTTAGCCCGGCCGTTCAGCCAACTCATTGGGGCTTCAAGGAGATAAGCATGGCGTTTACATCGGTTGTGTTCAAAAACCCTAACACCGGTGCCATGAAAGAAGCGCCAATCGGCTTCTCGTGGACCGTGTTTTTCTTTGGTTTTTTTCCGCCATTGTTCCGTGGTGATATCAAGTGGGCTGCGATCATGTTTCTCGCGGCGAGCTTCACTCTGGGCTTGAGCAATATCGTGTTCATGTTCATCTACAACAAGCTGTACGTGCAGGACTTGATCGCTGCAGGCTACAAGGCTCAATCCATCGCCAAGGGTGAACTGGATTACGCCGCAGCCAAGCTGGGCATTGAAATCCCGCGCTTGAGCGCTGCCGCAGCCTAAGGTTCAACGCTTCGATCAGGCAAAAAAACGGGCGCAATCATGACTGATTGCGCCCGTTTTTTTTGCCTGAGATTTCAGCGTTTCAGACTGACTCGTCTTTGGCTTCGGCGGTATCGAGCGACTTGCCGTAAGTGTCCAGCGCAACCCCGAAGTCCGTGATGAACTGCGGTTCGGTCAGCCAGACCTGGGCTGTCTCGATGTCCATGCCATCGGCCCACATGCGGTAGTCGATCAACATGTCGGCGGCCAGATGGGTGGCGGCCATGCCTTCGTTTTCGGCGTTTTCCATGTCCAGCAGGTCGGGGTGGTCGACGATGATGAACGCCAGTTCTCTGAGCAGCGTCAGCAGCATCTCGTTACGGCTGACCGCTTCGGCGTCGCGCATTTTGCTGAACATCGCCAGGGTGTATTCCGGGATCGGCTCGGCGAGGTGGCCGAGGTCGTCGTCCTGCTCCAGCGGCTTGCGGCCAACCATACGGATTTGCTTGGCTTTGGCCTTGGCGCGTTTGGCGCGTTTTTGTTGCTTGTTCAGGGATGCCATGGGAACTCAGTTCTTCTGTTGGGTTTGTGCGGCGATTGCGTCGGACGCCGCCACATAGTCGGCCTGGAAGGCCGGCGATTCAATCCACGCCAGCGCGCCGGCTTCGTCGGTGTCCTGCGACCACTGGCGATACTCGATCAGCGCGGCGAGGATGAAGTCCATCGCGCCTTCTTCGCCTTCCTGCTCGTAGACCAGTTCCAGCAGCGGGTCTTCGAGGAACGCGGCGCACAGGGCTTGCTGGCTGATCTTCTCGGCGTCGATCATTTTCTTGAACAGCTCGGTCAGGTCCACTGATTCGAAATCAATGCGGTCATCGTTCGGATCCAGTTCGACCGGCGCCTCGGCGCGTTTGGTGCGGTTCTGCTTGGCCTTGGTCTTGGCCCGGGCGGCGCGTTTTTGCTGCTTGTTGGCGGAGGCCATGATGTGTTCCATCGTGCGTTGGAGGGGCTCAGCTGCGCGGCAGGTGCCGTCCGGGTGTGTCGGGGGCCAGTTCGCCGGTATGCAGCCAGGTCAGAGCGATGGGCCATAGTGTGGCTTGGTATGCGCTGCGAAAAAAGGCGAAATGTCCGACTTGTTGTTCGCCGATGTCCTGCGGCTCGATGCGCAAGTGTGTTTTTGGCGCGTTGCTGAAGTAGTCGAGCAGACGTTCGATGGCACGCAACCGTGCCGTAGCGATAATCCATTCGCATGGAATGGACGCAGGTACAATCCCGCGCCTCATGTTTTGTGACGTAAGGGAGCGCTGGTTTGAAAGGGATTTTGCGTATTGGCTCAGTAGCCAGTCTGGTTTTGATGTTGGCCGGTTGTGGAACGATGATCGGGCGATTGAACGGTGACTCTGCAGAGCCTTACTACAAAGGCGTCGATGGCAACTTGCACTTGCTTGGCGTGAGAGGAGGGGACGGCATGCCACATGCTGTCATCTGCTACTTCATGATCGTCTGCCCGCTGATTACAGTCGTATCTCTGCCGGTAGACGCTGCTTTGGACACGGTCTTGCTGCCGGTCGATTACGTCAACACTCTTTGAATGCGACCTGTGCTTAGCGTTGGCGCTTGCCTTTGGGTTTTTCCATAGGCTCCTGCACTTTGCGATAAACCCACAGCCCGAACACCCCGATAACCAGCAGAAATACAGTACCGATGCTTTGCCAAACGAACTCGAACCAAAACCGCCGAGGTTGCAGGGCCAGGGTGTAGGTGCTGCGCGGGCCGCGATTGTTGGTGGTGATGGAGCCAGTGACCCAGCTGTCGATCAGCATGTAGATCGATGCGCCGATGGCGAAAGCAATCATCACGGCAACGAACACTGTCAGCCAGTAAGTTGCGCGGCTTGGGCGATACGGCGGCGGATGTGGCAGGGGTATGCGGGTTCGTTTCTGGTTCATCGACGGGGCGACCCTCTTCCGTAAGGGGGGCAAGTTATCGCGAATCCAGAGGTCGATAACAGTCCTCATCAAATCGCAGGCATAAAAAAACCCTGAATCTTGCGATTCAGGGTTTTCGGTATTTGGTGCCCAGAGACGGAATCGAACCGCCGACACGGGGATTTTCAATCCCCTGCTCTACCGACTGAGCTATCTGGGCAACGGGGCGCATTAAAAGGGTTTTTCGGATTCTCGTCAACGACTTTTTTAAAATTTCTTAAATTAATTCCGTTGCTTACGACCCGCCCCCCGATTTTGCGGGGTTACTCGGCAGGCGGAACGTAGCCTTCAGCCTTGGCGTATTCCTCGCCGGAGAAGTACTTGTCCATTTCGCCCTGAAGATATTTGCGGTCTTCGGCGTTCATCATGTTCAGGCGTTTTTCGTTGATCAGCAGGGTTTGGTGTTTTTGCCAGTCGTCCCAGGCCTTGGCCGAGACGTGGTCAAAAATATCCTGACCTTTGGCGCCCGGGAACGGAGGGCGCTCCTGAGCGGGTAATTCTTTTTTGTACTTGCGGCACATTACGGTGCGGGTCATGGCGACTCTCCTGTATTCAATACGGCGGCCGCGCGTTCGAGCAAGGTTTTGACCGGGGCGGCGAGGCCCAGGCGCGGCGGGGTGGCGAGGTTATACCAGAGCCAGTCGGCCTCGGCCACGTGATGGCTGGCCTCCTGCACCTGAACCAGCCAGGGTTCGATGGACAACTGGAAGTGGCTGAACGTGTGGACGAGGCTCGGCAACGCCTGCTGCTCGCCCAGTGCCAGCGAGTGCTGATCGGCCAGATGTTGCAGGTCATCGAGGTCGTCGAGTTCCGGCAGGCTCCACAGGCCGCCCCATAGCCCGCTGGACGGGCGGCGATAAAGCAGAATCGCACCGTCGCCATTGGCGAGCATCGGCATCAGCGTGCGTTTCTGCGGGATGGCTTTGCGTGGCTTGGGAATCGGGTAGCGAGTTTCCAGACCCAGCATGTGCGCCTCGCAGCCACGTTCCAGCGGGCACAGCAGGCAACTCGGCTTGCTGCGCGTGCATAGCGTCGCACCGAGATCCATCATCGCCTGAGTGTAGGCGTTGACCCGATCGTGCGGCGTAAAGCGCTCTGCGTTGGCCCACAGCTGTTTGGCGACCTTCGGCTCGCCCGGATAACCCTCTTGCGCGGTAAAACGCGCCAGCACGCGTTTGACGTTGCCGTCGAGGATCGGCGCGCGCAGGCCCATGCTGATGCTGGCGATGGCGCCAGCCGTGGACAGACCGATGCCCGGCAAATCCGTGAGCTTTTCGACATCACGCGGAAACTCGCCACCGTACTGGCTGACGACGATTTTTGCGGTCTTCTGCAAATTGCGCGCGCGGGTGTAGTAACCCAGGCCCGTCCACAGGTGCAGCACTTCGTCTTCCGGCGCGTCGGCCAGGGCTTCGACGGTCGGCAGCGCGGCCATGAAACGGTCGAAGTAATTGAGCACGGTGCTGACCTGCGTCTGCTGCAGCATGATCTCCGACACCCACACCCGATACGGGTTGATGTCTTGCTGCCAGGGCAGATCGTGGCGGCCGTGGCGGTCGAACCAATCCAGCACCGCCGTGGAAAACTGCTCCGCTTTCATCGCTTGAACAGCCCCTTCAATGCGTTTTTCAATTCCGGACTGACCTTGTCGCCCAGTTTCTCTTCGATTTTTTCGCTGAGCTTGTCGCCGGCCAGTTTGGTCGCGACCTGGCCGAGTCGTTCGTTGTCGATGCGACAAGCCTTGGCGCCCAGTTCCAGAGGGCCACGGCAGCGCAGCGGCCACTCGATACCGACGAATTTGTCACCCACCTGACAGGCCGGGTCGGGCATAGCGCTGGTGTCGCCCTCGACGATGATGCCAACGCGATAATCCATGCCCAGCACGCGCAGGTCGATGTCGCCGTCGCCGTTGACGGTCAAGCCGGGGATGCGCACTTTCAGGTCGGGGTTGCTGGCGATGCCGTTGCGCAACGTCAGGTTGCCTTTGAGTTCCTGGAACGGTGTGTCCTTGCCCCTTGGCTCGCCGCTGAGGGTTTTGCGGTTGAGGGTGGCGATGCCTTTGCACAGTTGCTGTTCAAGGTTGGCGTTGAGCAGCACGCCGTTGTTGATCACGAAACTGGCGTTGCCGTTGAGTGAGTCAATCAGTGCCTGCTGGCTGTTGCCGCTGCCAGTGACGTTGCTGTTGAGGGTTACCAGACCTTTGACCGGCGGGTTCTTGCCTTGGCTCTCAAGGATTTTTTCCACCGGCACACGGTTGATTTTGGTCTGCATGTTCAGCACGGGTGCGCTCGGACGGACGTCGAGTGTGCCTTTGGCTTCGAAAGTGCCGTTGTACAGTTCGCCGCTCAGATTGGTCAGGGTCAGCAGGCCACCCTGGCCGTTGGCCTTGAGCGAAGCGTTCTGGATGGGCAGTTTGTCGAGCGTCAGTTGGCCGAAGGTCAGGTCGGCATCCACGTCGAGCTTGGCCAGACGTTCCACCGGCAGCAGGCGCTCGGTGCTCCAGGCGCTTTTGCTCGGTTTGTCCGGCAGTGGCGTCGTGCCGCCGCCGGCCACGGCATTGGCTTCGGTACTGGCGACTTCAGCCTGACGCACTTGCGTGGCGCTTGTGGCCTGAGCCGATTTCGGCGGCAGGTAGCGGTCAACGTTGAAGGTGTCAGCCTTGAGCGTCGCCCGCAGCGATTGCTTGGCAAAGTCGTCGACGGCGATTCGGCCGCTGAAGCTGCTGTCGTCGAGTTTCAGGTTGATGTTGTCGAACGCGACGCTGGTTGGCGTGGCGGACACGCGGCTGACCAGTTCGACCTTGCTCAGGCTGCCTTCAGCCATGGCTGGCAGGGTCTGGCCGATGCTGTCGACGAATTTTGCCAGATCGAACTGGGCGATCGAGAGGCCGCCAGTGATCTGTGGGGTCTTGTCGAGGTTGTTGGCTTTCAGTTCGCCCAAGGCGCGCAACTGATTGGCGGAGATTTTGATCCCGGTCCATTCGGCGACGTTTGCTGCTTTATCGAGCAACATCTGGCCCTGAGCGGAGAAGGTCATGGCTTTGCCTTGCAGCGGATCGCCGGTCAGTTCACCGGAGAGCTTCAAGTCTTCGAACTTGTAGCGCTGCAGCGCGCGCTCAATGCGCAGTTCACCATTGAGTTCGGTGCGTACCCGCAGCATTGGCTGATTGGTGCTGAGAAATGCGGTGGCCTTCAGCGGAATATTGGTCGAATCGTGCACCGCGCCGGTGCTCAATTGGATGCTTTCGGCGCTGAACTGCTTGCCGGTCTGCTCGTCGTTGTACTCAACGCGGGCGTTGTTGACGGTCAGGCTGTCGATGTCGAGCCGGATCGGCTGCGGTGGTTTTTCCGCTTTGGCGGTTGTCTCGGCAGCGGGTTCGCTGGCAGGCGGCGGGCTGCCCGCCGGTGCGGCGGCTGTCGGCAGCTTGCCGATGTCTTCCCAGTTGCCGTGGCCGTTCTTGTCGCGGTTCAAGCGCAGGTTGAGGCCTTCGACGCGCACGTCGCTCATCTGCACTTCGCGGCGCAGCAGCGGCAGCACGCGCACGGACAGGCCGAGCATCTGCAGGTCAGCAAACGGTTCGGCAGGCTTGATCAGGGTCGCAACGCTGGCGTCGTGCAATTCCAGCCCGAGCCACGGGAACAGGCTCCAGCCGATATCGCCATTGAGCGTCAACTCGATGTGGGCCTTGTCGCGGGCTATCTGGCGGATCTCGTCTTTGTAGTCATTGGGATCAAAGAGGTGGGTCAGGGCAAAACCTGCCGCCACAATGATCAGCAACAGCCCGAGAAGTACCAGACCCAGGATTTTGCCGAACGCTTTCATGGGCGAGTCCTTGTAGTTAGTCGAATTCGTAATTTAGCCGGGGAGTATAGCGCCGCATCTGCCCGGTTCGGTGTGAAGCTATGTTGCCAGCACCTCCAGCGGCACAGGCAACGTGGCGGCGGTGGCCTGAGTTTGAAGATGTCCGGCGGGTGCCGGCAGGCGCAGTCCGGCCTCCGCTTGCGACGCCATTTTCTGCGCTTGGTTCACCCATCGTTCAGCGACGCCACGGCGTGGGGTAACTTTTCGCACGCACAAATGGAACAGATACCAGACGCTGCCGTGCCTTTGCAGGCGTCCCGTGCCGAGTAAGCGGTGATTGAAACGTCCGGCAATAAATGAACCCCCAGCCAAGGCGCTTTCGATCAGATGAACTCCTCCGGAAAACGGCGCAAACAGCGATTCGGGAACATCGCGGCAGGTTTTCTGCAAGTCCTGCTGATCCTGATAACGGACGTTTTCAAGGGTTTGAAGGATGACCGGCATGGCGTTATCGGCAAGAAATGCTTTGTGCAAGAGATCAGACAACTGAAAAAAGGTGATATCAGTTTGGTTTTTCTGTCATCTGCAAATGGTAACCTTCGCGCGTTCGTCCGTCCTTCTGCGACTTAACGTCGCGCCTTCAGGGAGCTTCACCTTAAAAAACGGTCGTGCCTGCGTGCATAAGGCCGAGGGTGAGCAGTGGCTGGCGAACCATTCTAATAATTGGGGGATACACAATGAGCACGAGCATAACGGCGGACGGCTTCAAAGCCGACCAGCCTGCGTTCCTGTCCAAGGAACGCATCATCGCCAAGCCCGGTTTCAACCGCTGGCTGGTGCCACCGGCCGCCTTGGCCATCCACCTGTGCATCGGCATGGCCTACGGCTTTTCGGTGTTCTGGTTGCCGCTGTCCAAGGCGCTGGGCATTACCGCTCCGGTGGCTTGCGCGCCGGACATGAGCTTCATCGCACAAGTTTTTTCCTCGCAATGCGACTGGCCGATCTCGATGCTCGGCTGGATCTACACCCTGTTCTTCATCTTCCTCGGCTGCTCGGCAGCGATCTGGGGTGGCTGGCTTGAACACGCCGGGCCGCGCAAGGCGGGTGTTGTATCGGCGTTGTGCTGGTGCGGCGGTCTGCTGATTTCGGCGCTGGGTATCTATACCCACCAGATCTGGCTGATGTGGATCGGCTCCGGTGTGATCGGTGGTATCGGCCTGGGTCTGGGCTATATCTCGCCAGTGTCGACCCTGATCAAGTGGTTCCCGGACAAGCGCGGCATGGCGACTGGCATGGCGATCATGGGTTTCGGTGGTGGCGCGATGGTGGGTGCACCGTTGGCAACGGCACTGATGAGTCACTTCGCCTCGCCTGAAAGTGTCGGTGTGTGGCAAAGCTTTGCGGTCATGGCAGCGATCTACTTCGTGTTCATGATCGGTGGCGCCCTGGCCTACCGCGTACCGCCAACCGGCTGGAAGCCTGAAGGCTGGACCGCTCCGGCGAAAAAAGCCTCCAACTCGATGATCACCCACCGTCACGTACACGTGAATGTGGCGTGGAAAACCCCGCAATTCCGTTTGGTGTGGCTGGTGCTGTGCCTGAACGTGTCGGCCGGTATCGGCATTCTCGGCATGGCTTCGCCACTGCTGCAGGAAGTGTTCGGCGGCAAGTTGCTGGGTGTTGACGTGCCGTTTGGTCAACTGGACGCCGGGCAACTGGCTTCGATTGCCGCCATTGCTGCCGGTTTCACCGGTCTGCTGAGCCTGTTCAACATCGGCGGCCGGTTCTTCTGGGCTTCGTTCTCGGACTACCTGGGTCGCAAGAACACTTACTTCGTGTTCTTCGCCCTCGGTTTTGCGCTGTACGCGCTGATCCCCAACCTCGGCCACCTGGGCAACGTTGCGCTGTTCGTGGCGGCGTTCTGCATCATTCTGTCGATGTACGGCGGTGGTTTCGCGACCGTCCCCGCGTATCTGGCCGACCTGTTCGGCACGCAAATGGTCGGTGCGATCCACGGTCGTCTGCTGACTGCCTGGGCTGCGGCCGGTGTACTCGGCCCGGTGCTGGTGAACTACCTGCGTGAGTATCAGTTGAGCATCGGCGTTGAACGCGCGGCCGCTTACGACATTACCCTGTACATCCTCGCAGGCCTGTTGGTCTTGGGCTTCCTGTGCAATCTGATGGTGCGCCCGGTGGCCGACAAGTACTTCATGTCCGACGCCGAACTGGCTGCCGAACAGGCGCTGGGTCACGACAAAGGTGCTGATGGGACCACCGTTCTGGAGTGGAAGGCCGCCCCGGGCAACAAGCCGCTGGCGATTGCTGCGTGGCTGGCGGTAGGTATTCCGTTGGCGTGGGGTGTGTGGGTGACCCTGCAGAAGACAGCGGTACTGTTTCACTGAGTCAATGGCCTGAGATCTCTCAGGCCAGCACTTACTTCTGTGGGAGCGGGTTTGCTCGCGAAGGCGTTCTGTCCGTCGACATCAATGTCGGCTGATCCAGCGCTTTCGCGAGCAAGCCCGCTCCCACAGTTGTTTTGGGGGGCCTGTAATGGCTTGTATGGACATGTCTACCCGCGACAGCCGGGGATTCTATCCGTCAGCCATATTGCGTCTCGTGTTTCTGTTTCGGCCCCGCGCCCCTATAATGGCTGCCTTTTTCGCCCAATGATTTTGCGGAGCTGGTGATGGCCGAACGTAAGGCGTCTGTCGAGCGCGACACTCTGGAAACCCAGATCAAAGCCTCGATCAACCTTGATGGCACCGGAAAGGCCCGATTTGATATCGGTGTTCCTTTTCTTGAGCACATGCTGGATCAGATCGCCCGTCACGGGTTGATCGACCTGGATATCGAATGCAAGGGCGATCTGCATATCGACGATCACCATACGGTGGAAGACGTCGGTATCACCCTCGGCCAGGCCTTCGCCAAAGCCATCGGCGACAAAAAAGGCATCCGTCGTTACGGCCATGTCTACGTGCCGCTCGATGAAGCGCTGTCGCGTGTGGTGATCGACTTCTCCGGCCGTCCAGGCTTGCAGATGCATGTGCCATACACCCGCGCCACCGTCGGCGGCTTCGACGTTGACCTGTTTCAGGAGTTCTTCCAGGGTTTCGTCAATCACGCATTGGTCAGTGTGCACATCGACAACCTGCGTGGCACCAACACTCACCACCAGATCGAAACCGTGTTCAAGGCTTTCGGCCGCGCGCTGCGCATGGCCGTCGAGCTGGATGAACGCATGGCCGGGCAGATGCCATCGACCAAAGGCGTTCTGTAATGCAGACGGTTGCAGTGATCGATTACGGCATGGGTAACCTGCACTCGGTGGCCAAGGCCCTTGAGCACGTCGGTGCCGGCAAAGTGCTGATCACCAGCGATGCGGATGTGATCCGCGAAGCCGACCGCGTGGTGTTCCCCGGCGTCGGCGCGATTCGCGATTGCATGGCGGAGATACGTCGTCTGGGGTTCGACTCGCTGGTGCGTGAAGTCAGCCAGGATCGCCCGTTCCTCGGCATCTGTGTCGGCATGCAAGCCTTGCTCGACACCAGCGAAGAGAACGACGGCGTCGACTGCATCGGCCTGTTTCCGGGGGCGGTGAAGTTCTTCGGCAAAGACCTGCACGAAGACGGCGAACACCTGAAAGTCCCGCACATGGGCTGGAACGAAGTGAAGCAGAAGGTCAGCCACCCGCTGTGGCATGACATTCCGGACATGGCGCGTTTCTACTTCGTGCACAGCTACTACATCGCCGCCGCCAATGCGCGGCAGGTGGTCGGTGGCGGTCATTACGGCGTTGATTTCGCTGCGGCGCTGGCCGATGGCTCGCGTTTCGCTGTGCAGTTCCACCCGGAGAAGAGCCATACCCATGGCCTGCAATTGCTGCAGAACTTCGCCGCGTGGGATGGTCGTTGGTAAATGGCCGTCAAGAAATCCAAACCGCCGATCCTGACCCTCACTCCCGAGCAGGAGAGCGAGGCCAGTCACAAGATCAAGCGGTTCATGGAGGATCGTTTCGAACTTGACCTCGGGTCATTCGAAGCGGCGGAGATTCTTGAGCTGTTTACCCGCGAAATCGCTCCGCATTATTACAACAGGGCGATTTTCGATGTGCAGACCCACCTCAAAGAGCGGTTTGAAAGCATCGAAAGCGACCTGTGGGCGCTCGAGAAAAACTGATTTCCGAGCCAAGCTGAACATTCAAATTTGAAGGTTTGCCAGATGCTGATTATTCCCGCTATCGATCTTAAAGACGGTGCCTGCGTACGTCTGCGCCAGGGCCGCATGGAAGATTCCACAGTGTTCTCCGATGACCCGGTGAGCATGGCTGCCAAGTGGGTGGAGGGCGGTTGCCGTCGTCTGCATCTGGTCGATCTCAATGGCGCGTTCGAAGGCCAGCCAGTCAATGGCGAAGTGGTCACCGCCATCGCCAAGCGCTACCCGAACCTGCCGATCCAGATCGGTGGCGGCATCCGTTCGCTGGAAACCATCGAACACTACGTCAAGGCGGGCGTGAGCTACGTGATCATCGGCACCAAAGCCGTTAAAGATCCGGCGTTCGTCGCTCAAGCCTGCCGCGCGTTCCCGGGCAAGATCATCGTTGGCCTCGATGCCAAAGACGGTTTTGTTGCCACCGATGGCTGGGCTGAAATCAGCACCGTCCAGGTCATCGATCTGGCCAAGCAGTTTGAAGCCGACGGCGTGTCCTCGATCGTTTATACCGACATCGCCAAAGACGGCATGATGCAGGGCTGCAACGTACCGTTTACCGCTGCGCTGGCTGCCGCTACCAAGATCCCGGTGATCGCGTCCGGCGGCATTCACAATCTGGGTGACATCAAGTCGCTGCTCGACGCCAAGGCGCCAGGCATCATCGGCGCCATCACTGGCCGGGCGATCTACGAAGGCACCCTCGACGTCGCCCAAGCGCAAGCTTTCTGCGATTCGTACCAAGGCTGAGGACTGACCATGGCGCTGGCCAAACGCATCATCCCTTGCCTGGACGTGGACAACGGCCGGGTCGTCAAAGGTGTGAAGTTCGAAAACATCCGCGATGCCGGTGACCCGGTGGAAATTGCCCGTCGCTATGACGAGCAGGGTGCCGACGAGATTACCTTTCTCGACATCACCGCCAGCGTCGATGGCCGCGACACCACGCTGCATACCGTCGAACGCATGGCCAGCCAGGTGTTCATCCCGCTGACCGTCGGCGGTGGCGTGCGTACCGTGCAGGACATCCGCAACCTGCTCAACGCCGGTGCCGACAAGGTGTCGATCAATACCGCGGCGGTGTTCAACCCGGAGTTCGTCGGCGAAGCCGCGCAGCATTTCGGCTCGCAGTGCATCGTCGTCGCCATTGACGCCAAGAAGGTTTCTGGCCCGGGTGAAACCCCGCGCTGGGAGATCTTCACCCACGGCGGTCGCAAGCCGACCGGTCTCGACGCGGTCGAGTGGGCGAAGAAAATGGAAGGCCTGGGTGCCGGCGAGATCCTGCTGACCAGCATGGATCAGGACGGCATGAAAAACGGCTTTGACCTCGGCGTGACCCGTGCCATCAGCGATGCACTGGGTATTCCGGTGATCGCTTCCGGCGGCGTCGGCAACCTGCAGCATCTGGCCGACGGCATTATTGAAGGCCACGCCAGCGCGGTGCTGGCGGCGAGTATTTTCCACTTCGGCGAATACACCGTGCAGGAAGCCAAGGCGTATATGGCTCATCGCGCCATCGTGATGCGCTAAGCGCCAAAATCGGTACAGGCCAGTGGACACCATGGCGTACCCAAGGCACTCTTGGGCACGCCATGGATTCCGGTAGCCCGACATGATCAAACGCCTGCTTCTTGTTCTCGCCAGTGCCTCTGTGTTGTTGCTCAGCCCGGCCCGGGCCGAAACCAGTCCTGACACCGATCTGGTGCTTCTCACCGAAAACTTCCCGCCGTACAACATGGCGAAGAACGGCAAGAACTTCGCCCAGGGCGAGAACATCAACGGTATCGCTACCGATATCGTGCGCGAGATGTTCCAGCGTGCCGGCATTACTTACAGCCTGACCCTGCGCTTCCCTTGGGAGCGAGTGTACAAGCTGGCGCTGGAAAATCCCGGTTACGGTGCCTTCGTGATGGCGCGACTGCCGGATCGCGAGAGGCTCTTTAAGTGGGTCGGCCCGATCGGCCCTGACGACTGGATCCTGTTGGCCAAGGCTGACAGCAAGATCACCCTCGAAACGCTCAATGACGCACGCAAGTACAAGATCGGCGCCTATAAGGGCGATGCGATTGCCGAGACGCTGACCAAACAAGGCTTGAAGCCGGTGGTCGTACTGCGCGATCAGGACAACGCCAAGAAACTGGTCAGCGGCCAGATCGACCTGTGGGCAACGGGTGATCCTGCCGGGCGTTATCTGGCGCGGCAGGATGGTGTGAGCGGACTCAAGACCGTGCTGCGCTTCAACAGTGCGCAGTTGTATCTGGCATTGAACAAAGATGTCTCGGACGAAGTCGTTGCCAGGCTTCAGGCCGCACTGGACCAACTGCGCAAAGAAGGCGTGGTGGACGACATCATGGCGCGGTATCTGTAGCCGTCGGCAATTCTGGCTCGGGTAGCGGGGCGGCGGGTTCGTCGTCTGCTGCCAGAGTGTCCAGGGGCATTTGCGCTTCTGGTTCCTGTTCGGGAACGACAATGGCTTCAGGCATTTCAGGTACGTACTGGCTGATGTGCAAGCTGTTGCCATCGGTGTAACTGAAACCACTGGTCACAGGTGTACCGTCGGTACGCCGCAGCCTGTAATCGCTCTGAATCAGGTAAATCGCCACGGACTTTTGTTTGTCCACAACCGCTACAACGTCAATGGCGGCTGCGTTGAGCCATTCGTTCGAGTGTATTTCGCACTGGGTGAAATCATGGTTCAGCCTTGCCGAAAACAGGAACGGGTTGGGCAAGTTGGTTTGCCATTGAGCACCAAATTCGACAGAGGTGTTGTAGGTGAATGACCGCAGGCTTCCCGCTCGCTGCGCACGAGGCGCTACCCACCTGAACGTTCTGCTCTCGTTTTCGGCGTTGTGGGCATGGCCGACGAGCAAATACTGATCCGTGCGCTCCAGAAGATACAAAGGCGATCTGCTTAGCTGCTCGAGTGGCGACAGCAATGGGTCTTTTATCGTGAACCACGGAAGTTCGGCGATGTATGTAGGCTGATCCGGTGCCTCCGGCAGGGTCGGTACTTCCCCGCAAAGCAGCGGCGCCACAGGCTTCGGATTGACCTTGATCGGGATCTGCATGCGTAGCGAGTAGACGAGGAAATTCTCGGGTTTTGAGTAACCGGAAAATCCCACAAAGGTGCCGGGGGCCAGGTGGATTTCACCTGTTGCGGCGGTTGGCGGAACGGCATGCCAGGCGCTGATGCTTTGTCGTGCACCGCTCCCCTTGTCGTTCCATGCCAGTTCGCTGGTCGCTGACGCGATCACCAGGTCGGCGCGGACACAACGAACAGCGTTGAACGAAGGTTTTTCGTGGTCGTTTGAACAGACCGAACCCAGCGCCACGTAGCCTTCGGGGGGGATCGGTCGCCAAATCGAGAGGTCTTTCTTCGATCTTGAACCTGCATCTTTCCAGATCAACTCGAAATCGTCGGGGCGGCGCAGTGCCTTGCCTTTGGTGGGGTCAGCGCTGGGTGTGTCAGCTTCGCGAGCCACAACCACCACTCTTTTTCCGTTGATGTTGCCATGGCCGGCAGCGGCGACATCGCCCAAGGGGAAATAGCCTGGCAGTAGATCGGGTGCCGGAGTGGGGTGCCAGAACGCGGCCGGTTTTGTACGCAAACCGGCGGTATCCCAGACACGGAGAAACTCCGTCGTGAAGTTGATCAGAAGGTTATCGATCTTTATGGAGTCAACCTGCCCTGCGGGCGAGGGGATTGGTTCGTGGGTCGTCATAGTCAATCCTGAAAGTAGAAAGGCGACTCAGCGGAGTCGCGACCTGTTGCAGGTCTCACTATCGGGAATTGGGTCAAGTGTCTGGCGGTAACTATGTATTGAGCAACGTATCAGGGTGTTACCGATAAATGCCGTCTTTGCCATGGCCGACCATGGCGCGGTTACTGCGCACACTGATCATCTGCTTGATGTCGATCCACTCGATGCCCTGAGCTGCGAGTTTGGGCAGCTCGCGCTCCAGCACAGCGAGGGTCTGTGGATAAGGGTGGCCGATCATGACGGCCGAGCCCTGCTTGCGGGCCAGGGTGATCGCAGTCTGCAACTGCGTGAAGATCGCCGCTTCAGTGCGTTCGTCATCGAGGAATACATCCCGCGAAACACTCGCCAGATCAATCTTCTGTGCTTGTTGTGCGGCCACTGTCTGCGCGCTGGTGCGACTGTCGACGAAGAATTTGTGCCGGCGCTGCAACTCGCCCATCAACCACGCCATCGCCGCCGGTTGGGACGTCATGCGGCTACCCATGTGGTTATTGATGCCGACCGCGTAAGGGACCTTTTTGAAGGCGGCGTTCAGGCGCTTCTCAAGCGCTTCGATAGGCAGTTCCGGAAGCCAGGCGTAGGGGCCGGTCGCCGGATCCATGGGCATGTGCAGGATAACGATCTTGCCGGCGCGATGGGCTTCGCGGGCAAACTCGGTGGCATGCGGCGTGTCGGGCATGATCGCCGTGGTCACCGGGCCGGGTAGCGCAAGCACACGGCGATCCCGAGGCAGGTTTTGCCCCAGATCGTCGATGATCAGTGTCAGGTAGGCTTTGTGAGGCGTGGGGCTGGCGGGTTCTGCTTGCACAGCACCCGCCAGACAGCACAACAGGACGAAGACGAAACGCAAAGACATCCTCAACGGCCGGACGTAATGCTCAGGCCTTTGAGCAGGCTCAGGGCCTGGGCCAACTGGTAATCGTCATCCTGCGGCATGGCCTTGGCCTTGGTGCCGGATTTGGTCGGTTTGTCGGCGCCGCCGTTACCGTTGCTCAAGTGGCCTTGCAGATCGGCTTCCTTGAAGTAATCGCCATCCGCCTCATTGGTGATCTTCGCCTTGCGCACTTCGATGTCCGGGACGATGCCCTGAGCCTGGATCGAGCGGCCGTTCGGCGTGTAGTACAGGGCGGTGGTGATCTTCAGCGCGCGATCGTTGTTCAGCGGCAGCACGGTCTGTACCGAACCTTTGCCGAAACTGGTGGTGCCCATGATCACGGCGCGTTTCTGATCCTGCAGGGCGCCGGCGACGATTTCCGAGGCCGAGGCGCTGCCACCGTTGATCAAAACGACCATCGGCACCGCTTCGCTTTCGTCCTTGCCAGTGGCGGAGAAGCGCAGTTCGGAGTTGGCGATCCGGCCTTTGGTGTAGACGATCAGGCCTTTGGTGATGAAGTGGTCGACCACTTCCACCGCCGCCTGCAGCACGCCACCGGGGTTGTTACGCAGGTCAAGAACGATGCCGCTGAGCTTCTTGCCATTGTCCTTGCGCATCTTGATCAGGGCCTTGGAAACCTCTTCGCCGGTCTTGACCTGGAATTGGGTGATGCGAATGTAGCCGTAGCCCGATTCCAGCAACTGTGCCTTGACGCTCTTCACTTGAATCACCGCGCGCGCCAGGGTCACATCGAACGGTGTCCCGCCGTCGCGCACCAGGGTCAGGGTGATTTTCTGGCCGATCTTGCCGCGCATCTTGTCCACGGCTTCGGTCATGGTCTGGCCGCGAGTCGGCTGGCCGTTGATCTTGACGATGAAGTCACCGGCCTTGATACCGGCCTTCGAGGCGGGCGTGTCGTCGATAGGCGAGACGACTTTGATGAAACCGTCTTCGGAACCGACTTCGATACCCAGACCGCCGAACTCGCCGCTGGTGCTTTCCTGCAATTCCGTAAAGTCTTCAGGACCCAGATAGGCGGAGTGCGGATCAAGATTGCTGAGCATGCCCTTGATGGCGTTTTCCAGCAGCGTCTTGTCGTCCACCGGCTCGACATAAGCAGCTTTGATCCGGTCCATGACCTCGGCAAAGGTGCGCAACTCTTCCAGCGGCAGCGGTGCCTTGGAGGTCGCGGCAGTGCCTGCCGGAGCGACGACCGGGGCCGGCTGAGCGGCGAACGCCAGAGGCGCGCCGATCACCAGGGCGATCGTCAGGGCCAGCGAGGTAAGACGGGACAAATGCAGCATGTCGAACGAACTCCTAAAGTTGGTGACTCAACGCCTATCCTTGCGCGCGGCACCATTGCGCCGGATCACTCGGGTGACCCTGCTGACGAATTGCGAAATACAGTGCGGGTGTGTCCTGGCCGCCACTGTTACCCACAGTGGAGATGGACTCACCGGCTTTTACCACGTCGCCGGCCGACTTGAGCAGCGTCTGGTTGTGACCGTAAAGACTCAGATACCCGTTGCCATGATCGAGGATCACCAGCAGCCCGGCACCGCGCAACCAGTCGGCGAACACCACGCGCCCGCCATGTACGGCATGCACCTGGCTGCCGGCGGAGGCGCTGATCATCACGCCGTCCCATTTGGTGCGGGCATCATCGCCACGGCTTTCACCGAAGCGCGCCAGTAGTCGACCATCAACCGGCCAAGGAAGTTTTCCCCGGGTTGCAGCAAAAGGGCCACCGAAGGTCTCGCCGCGGCTGGACACCAAAGGGCCGGAGGTTGATCTGGCGGGTTTGCGTGGGGCATCGCTGTTTTCAGCTTGCGCCTCACGCAAACGCTTTTTTTCCGCTTCCTGCTGGGCGATCAGCGCTTTTTGTCGCGCCTCTTCTGCCTCACGGGCCTGGCGGGCCAAGGTTTCTTCAATGGTTTTAAGGACTTTAGACAGGTCTGCCTGATCTTGCTCGCGAGCGGCGAGTTTCTGATCGCGTGCTTTCACGTCGTCGTTGAGTTTGGCGAGGACTTGCTGGCGCTCCTTGCGGACTTTTTCCAGCGCTTCGCGCTGGGTGTCCAGGCTGCTTTTCTGTACCAGCAACTGCGCTTGTTGCATGGCGATGTCTTTTTCGACACTGGCCAGTTGGCGCAGGGTTTCGTTGAAGTTCTTCAACTGCTCCAGGCGGGCCTGGCTCAGATAATCGTAATAGGTGAGGGTACGGGCGAATTTCTCGGGATTCTGCTGGTTGAGCAGCAGTTTGAGGTATTCCTGGCGACCGTTCTGGTAGGCCGCTCGGGCCTGGATCGCGATCAGTCGCTGCTGTTCAGTGCGCGCGCTCTGGAGTTTTTTTTTCTCCTCATCGAGCCGCTGCAGCTCGGATTCGCTCTTGCGCAGTTCCTTTTGCAGGGCATCGACCTGCTTCTGCAGCTTGCCCATCTCGGTTTCGGTGCCCTTGAGCTCTTTCTGAACGCCGGATTTTTCTTCCTGGAGCTTGCCCAGCAGCTTTTTCAGCTCGGCAATGTCCTGGCGCGTGGCGTCCAGTTGCTGTTGGGTTTGCGCGCGCTCGTCAGCGAAGGCCGTTTGGAGCAGGCATGTCAGAGCAAGGGCGATCAGGACGCGAAGCATAGGGGCGGGCGGTACCAGGGTAAGGGACGGCCTAGTATGCCCGCCCGACGCTGCAAAAAAAACGCCCAATTGGGGCTGTGTGATAACTGGAGCCGATTCGCTATTGAAAATAGCGCAAAACCAATGTGGGAGCGGGCTTGCCCGCGAATACGGTGTGTCGGCAACGTTGATGTTGACTGACACTGCGCATTCGCGAGCATGCCCGCTCCCACAGGGGTTTGCGGTGTTTTGTTGTTGAGGGTCAGACCAGAATCGAAGTACCGGTCATTTCAGCCGGTTTTTCCAGGCCCAGCAGTTTCAGCATGGTCGGCGCTACGTCCGCCAGCACGCCGCCTTCACGGACCTTGAGGTCGCGCTTGCCGACATAAATGAACGGCACCGGCTCGGTGGTGTGCGCGGTGTGTGCCTGGTGGGTTTCTTCGTCGGACATTTTTTCGCAGTTGCCGTGGTCGGCAGTGATCAATGCTTCGCCGCCGACCTTTTCCAGCGCTTCGACGATGCGCCCGACGCAGGTGTCCAGGCATTCAACTGCCTTCACCGCCGCGTCGAACACGCCACTGTGGCCGACCATGTCGCCGTTGGCGTAGTTGACCACGATCACGTCGTAACGCTGGTTTTCGATGGCGTCGACGATGCGATCGGTCACCTCAGGCGCGCTCATTTCCGGCTGCAGGTCGTACGTGGCGACTTTCGGCGACGGGATCAGGATGCGCTCTTCGCCGGGAAACGGTTCTTCGCGACCGCCGGAGAAGAAGAAGGTCACGTGCGCGTATTTTTCGGTTTCAGCGATGCGCAGTTGGGTTTTACCGTTTTTCGCCAGGTAGTCGCCCAGCACGTTTTCCAGGCTGCCGGGAGCAAAAGCAGACGGTGCCGGGATGCTCGCGGCATACTGGGTCAGCATCACGAAACCGGCCAGTTCGGGTTGGCGGGCGCGTTCGAATTCCTTGAAATCGTCTTCCACGAACACGCGGGTCAGCTCGCGGGCGCGGTCGGCACGGAAGTTCATGAATACCATCGCGTCGCCGTCTTCGACCTTCACCGGCTCGCCAATGGTGGTGGCTTTGACGAATTCGTCGCTCTCGCCGCGCGCATAAGCCGCTTCCAGGCCTTGTTGAGCGGTCGCGGCGTTGAATTCGCTGTGGCCGTCGACGATCAGGTTGTAGGCCTGGGATACACGATCCCAGCGGTTGTCACGGTCCATGGCGAAGTAGCGGCCGACGATGCTGGCGATGCGTCCCTTGCCGAGCGCTTTGAACGTCGCATCGAGCAGTTCGATCGACGAAGCGGCGCTTTTTGGCGGGGTGTCGCGGCCGTCGAGGAAGGCGTGCAGGTAGATTTTTTCGGCGCCGCGCTTGAAGGCCAGTTCGGCCATGGCGATCAGGTGATCCTGATGGCTGTGTACGCCGCCATCGGACAGCAGGCCCATGAAATGCACGGCTTTGCCGGCGGCCACGGCTTTATCCACAGCGGCGCAGAGGGTCGGGTTCTCGAAGAACTCGCCGTCGCGGATCGATTTGGTCACTCGGGTGAAGTCCTGATACACCACGCGACCGGCGCCGAGGTTCATGTGGCCGACTTCGGAGTTGCCCATCTGGCCGTCCGGCAGGCCGACGTCCATGCCGCTGCCCGAGATCAAACCGTTTGGCACGGTGGCCCACAGGTGATCGAGTACAGGCTTTTTCGCCGCATAAACGGCATTGGATTCGTGGCTGTCACTGTGACCGAAGCCGTCGAGAATCATCAGAACCAAAGGTTTAGGCGTGGTAGTCATGGAATCCACTCGTGGCTAATAAAGAAGGGGGAGATGGAAAAGGGAGTAGGAGTTTAAAGCGAAGTTCCGACGGCGTCACCGCCGGACGGGGTTTGGCCCACCATAGTGGCTGTGTATACTGGCCGACATTTTAACGCCCTGGAACCTCCTTCGATGGTTGCTCACCTGATTGAATTTGCCACTAACCACTACATTCTTGTCGGTATCTTCGTCGTACTGCTGGCTCTGCTGCTGGTGCACACGATGCAGGGCGGCGGTAAAAGCCTGAGCACCGGCGAGCTGACCGCGCTGGTCAATAAAGATGCAGGCGTGGTGGTGGACATCCGTCCGGCGAAAGATTACGCCGCTGGCCATATCGTTGGCGCGATCAACATTCCCCAGGACAAGCTGGTTGCTCGTATCGGCGAGTTGGAAAAACACAAGGCCAAGACCATCATTCTGGTCGACGCCCAGGGCCAGACCGCTGGCACCCACGCCCGCGAGCTGCTGAAGTCCGGCTTCACCGCCGCCAAGCTGTCCGGCGGGATTTCCAGCTGGAAAGGCGACAACCTGCCGCTGGTGAAGTGATATGAGCGAAGTCATCGTCTACTCCAGCGATTACTGCCCTTACTGCTCGCGAGCCAAGTACCTGCTGGCGAACAAAGGCGTGGCCTTCAAAGAGATCAAGGTCGATGGCAAGCCGCAGGTGCGCGCCGAAATGACCCAGAAAGCCGGACGCACGTCCGTGCCGCAGATCTGGATCGGCAGCAAGCACATCGGCGGTTGTGACGATTTGTATGCCTTGGAGCGCGCGGGCAAGCTCGACGCGCTGCTTAAGGCCTGAACGGCTGCACCCACGTACAGCACTCCCTAAAGACCCAAGATCAGAAAGGATCTGAGATGACTGACCAACAGAACACTGCAGCCAGCGAAGAAGAAACCGCACCGCAATTCTCCTTGCAGCGCATCTACGTACGCGACTTGTCCTTCGAAGCCCCGAAAAGCCCGGCGATCTTCCGCCAGCAGTGGGATCCGAGCGTCGGTCTGGATCTGAACACTCGCCAGAAAGAGCTGGAAGGCGATTTCTTTGAAGTCGTGCTGACCCTGTCCGTGACCGTGAAAAACGGCGACGAAGTGGCCTTCATCGCTGAAGTGCAACAGGCCGGTATCTTCCTGATCAAGAACCTCGACCCATCGTCGATGAGCCACACCCTGGGTGCGTTCTGCCCGAACATCCTGTTCCCGTACGCCCGTGAAACCCTGGACAGCCTGGTGACCCGTGGTTCGTTCCCGGCACTGATGCTGGCTCCGGTGAACTTCGATGCCCTGTACGCGCAAGAGCTGCAGCGCATGCAGGAAAGCGGCGAGGCCCCGACCGTTCAGTAAACGGTTAAGCAACACCCTTGTGGGAGCGGGCTTGCTCGCGAAAGCGGTGTGTCAGGCGACATTGATGTCAGCTGATACGGCCCCTTCGCGAGCAAGCCCGCTCCCACATTTGTTTTGCGGTGTTATTTGAAACCGTTCTGGCGCCAGGCTTCGTACACGGCCACTGCCACGGTGTTGGACAGGTTCAGGCTGCGGCAGCCTTCGCGCATAGGCAGGCGCAGGCGTTGTTCGGTGGGCAGGGCGTCGAGTACCTCTGGCGGCAGGCCACGGCTTTCCGGGCCGAAGATGAACGCATCGCCCGGGACGAACGCGGCATCATGGAATGGCCGCGAACCCTTGGTGGTGAACGCGAACAAGCGTGGATTGCCCAGGCTCTCCAGGCAACTGGCAAGGTCGGCGTGACGTTGCAGCGTGGCATATTCGTGGTAGTCGAGACCGGCCCGGCGCAAGCGCTTGTCGTCCATCTCGAAGCCCAGCGGTTCGATCAAATGCAGGTGGCAGCCGCTGTTGGCGCACAGCCTGATAACGTTGCCGGTATTCGGCGGAATTTCTGGTTGAAAAAGGATGACGTGAAACATGCACGGCTCCGAAGGTAAAGATGACGCGCATTCTACGCCGCAAGCGGACCCGCGTTCGAAACTATTCCCGCGGGTGATCGGTTCGCTGGCGATTGTCGGTTTGATGATCGGTTTGATGATCGGTCGCCTGACCACGCCGGATCCGAGCGTGCTGCAGCAGGTTGACGTCACCGACGATGGCCTGGTGGTGTGGTTCAACAACGAGCCCAAGTTGCACGGCGAGATCGTCGATGGTGCGGTGGCGTTGTTGTTTCAGGCCGAAGGCCGCGCGCAGAAAGGTCAGCTCAAGCTCAATGGCAAAGATGTGAATTGGCGTACGCGAGCAAGTGACGGTGGGCTGCTGCTGACAGTACTGGCGGCGCGGCCGCTGCAAGCAGAATGGGCCGGCAGCAAGTTCGATGACCGCTGGCGGCTGGAGATTCGACTGCACGCGAACTGAGCCGAGGCTTACCGTCCTGCTGGTTCACTCCCACGCTGATTGATGCCGTTTCCTACCACACAAGTCTGCCTTTCCGCTCTTCTTCATCGCTAGTGCGCGCTATCGTGCGCTTCTCTTTCAAACCGGCAGGATGCCGGAACCTTCGTCCCTTGAGCGAATGCCAAGGGCGAGTTCTTCAAGGATGAAAAACATGCCAGTAAAACCACCTCGCGGTGGCAGTACCCACGTGGATGTTCCAGGTAGCTCGAGCCGATCGGTTCAGGCGGACACTTTGCTCCCCGGCCCATCGGGCCGCCGAGGCGCCAATTCGGGTATTTCTCTCGATAATCCTCATCCGCGAGCCGGCTCTTCCGGGGATGCAAGCGTTGATGCCATCCGCCCGGCGCCGGCCGTCGTTGTACACATGGCTCCCGATGACATCCGTCCTCCGGCAGCCGCGCCGCTGCTGGAGAATTACGTGATCAACGCAGGCGTAATGCTTCCGGGTGCCGACAGTAGAGGCATCAGGGTTTTTAACAAGCAAACTTACGTCGATCTGTCAGAGGGCGGCACTGTTCTTGTCGCAATGGATCTGGTCGAGGCAACGGTTCGTGCCCGGTTATCCCGTGAACGGTATGCCTCGGGACCGGAGTTGGTGCGCGACAATGACAGCGGCCTCTGGCATGCGCGCGAGGTGGTTGACTCGACCCTTCGAGCGCAAGTCAAACAATACCTTGCGCAACTGTCTGATCGACAGGCGGATGACTTTGTATCCCGGTTTGGTGACAAGGAGACGGTAGAGGCGGAACTCAAGCGTATTCAATCGGGTTTGCCGCAACTGGAGCGTGAATTAAGCGTCTGGACGGATGCGCTCAAGGATTCTCCCGGCGCTGAGCGCGCTAGTCGACTGTTAATGAGTAGCAAGCTGATTCAACTGTATAAGTGGCAAGGCGACTCTCTCGACCCTTGGGGGCGAGTCTATCGCGGTGGGCGAATGGTGGGCTTCAAGGCGTATATCGATCTGAGTGCATGGCCAATGCAAATGACTCCAGTTTTTTCCACACCGATCAATTCCGTTGTTTCTCTTACTCTGAGAGGTCCTTCGCCGCTGCTCGTGAAGGATTTCTTTGCAGCGTTTCCCAACGTTGAAGTGCTGCGTGCGTCAGGCCAGATGAATGGACTACCTGACGGCGTCGGGATGCTCAAGGCATTGCGAGTCGCTGATCTGAGTGACCCATGGGGCCACATAGCGCCAGCCGATATCGAACAGTTGAAAAAGTTGCCACGCTTGCAGGAGCTGAACCTGGAAGGTCAAACCGTCGGGTACGGTTTTTCGGTGCGCGGTATGGCGCAACTGCGCGTGTTGAAACTAGGTAACACAGGGCTTTTAGACCTGCCCGGCGGACTGAGTGAACTGGCCGTGCGGTCACGGTTAGAGGTACTGGACCTTCAACGAAATCCCTATATACGCAATGCCCCTGACGTTACCGGGATGTCCGAGCTGCGGATATTGGATTTGACGCACACCGGAATCAACCAGTTGCCTGTCGGGCTCGGCGCCGAGAATGGCCCCAAAGGGTTGCAAGTGCTGAAACTTGGCGAGAACGCGCTGCTTGAAACGCCTTCGCTGGAAGGAATGAGCAAGTTGCAGGAGCTCGATCTTTCCAACACCGATATCGACACGTTTCCGGAAGGCATTACGTCTGAAATTCCCCGTACAGTTTTGAATCTCGCGAATAATCGAATCAGATCGATTCCCGAGTCCGTGGAGCTTAGAGCAGGCTTCAATTTAACCGGTAATCCTGTCTCCGACCCGGCGTCCCTGAGGCGATTGATATTCGCCCGTCGGCAAACGGGCACCGATATCTGGTTGGGAGTAGAGAGCGTCGATACGTCGGCGGATCTCTGGCTGCGGCATGTACCGCAAGCGCAAGTGCCAGAGAAGCTGGCGCTTTGGGACAGGTTGAATACCATTTCTGAAAGCAACCTGTTCAAACGGATTCGAAATCTGAGCCGTACGCCTGAATTCTTCGTCGAGCGTCAGCTGTTACAGCGCCGGGTCTGGGCGTTCCTTGAACAATTCGAAAAGGCAGGCGCTGTCGAAAAGTCGCGCTTGAGAAGCATCGCAAAGGAGGAGGTCAGTCCCGGACAGATGCTGGACAGGCTGGAAAAGGAGTTAAAGGCGTTTGATCCTGGGCGGCAGAACCACCCCTTGCATCATTTACCCAAGCGTCCGAGGGTCAATTGACCCCGAAACCGGGCCAGCGGTGTAAAAGCGGGAATCCCTGACCTGCCTGTATCAGGGTTCCCAAAAAGGTGGACTTCGCTGTTGGCGTCGGTCCGCTGTAAAGAGGGAACCCCCGGCCTGCCTGTACCAAGGATCCCAAAAGGGTAGGCGCATCCGTTGTGGTATGAGCCCGGTGTAAAGAGGGGAATCCCCGGCCTGCCTGTACCAAGGTCCCCGAAACGGGTGGTGAATCGAATCACCTGTAAGCGATATTGCAGGGGGCGTGCCAGTTTTCAGTATTCGGAAACAGAAAATGTCCCAAGAAGCATGAAAGCCCCGTAATTCGGGGCTTTCATGCTTCTGCAGCTTGGGGTTTTCAGTTTTTTCTGGGTGTTTTTTGAACAGGTTGCGATGCCCGATCACGGGTCCAAGTGCATTAGGTTGGTGCATGGAGGGCTAAATGTGGGAGCAAGCCCACTCCCACATTGGGTCGTGGCTGATCAGCCTTCGTCTCCCTCATCATCATCCCCACCATCGACCTTCATCCCCAGTTCCTTGATCTTGCGCGTCAGGGTATTACGCCCCCAACCCAGCAACACCGCGGCATCACGACGACGCCCGGCGGTATGTTTCAACGCCGTCTCGATCATGATCCGCTCAAATGCCGGCACCGCGCTGTCGAGCAGGTTCGACTGGCCACGCGCCAACGCCTGATCGGCCCACTGACGCAGGGCTTGCTCCCAGTTGGTCACCGGCGCCGAATCCTGTGGCAAGTTCAGCAGTTCCGGTGGCAGGTCGCTGATGTGCACCTCGCGCCCGGACGCCATGACAGTGATCCAGCGGCAGGTGTTTTCCAGCTGACGCACGTTGCCGCCCCACGGCAGGTTTTTCAGGTATTGCTCGGTCTCGCTTTTCAGCAGTTTCGGCTCGACCGCCAACTCCTGTGCCGCGCGGCTGAGGAAGTGCTTGGCCAGGGTCGGGATGTCTTCGCGACGGTCCGACAGACGCGGGATGTGGATGCGGATCACGTTAAGGCGGTGGAACAAGTCCTCACGGAATTTTCCGGCGTGGACCAGGGTTTCCAGGTTCTGGTGGGTCGCGGCGATGATGCGTACGTCGACTTTGACTGGCACATGCCCGCCAACGCGATAGAACTCGCCGTCGGCCAAAACGCGCAGCAGGCGCGTCTGGGTGTCGGCCGGCATGTCGCCGATTTCATCAAGGAACAGCGTGCCGCCGTCGGCCTGTTCGAAACGACCGCGACGAAGGTTGGCCGCGCCGGTGAACGCACCCTTCTCGTGACCGAACAGTTCGGACTCCATCAGATCCTTGGGAATCGCCGCCATGTTCAGCGCGATAAACGGCGAGGCCGCGCGCGGGCTGTGACGGTGCAGGGCGTGGGCCACCAGTTCTTTACCGGTGCCGGATTCGCCGTTGATCAGCACGGTGATGTTGGAGTGGCTCAAGCGGCCGATGGCGCGAAACACTTCCTGCATCGCCGGCGCTTCGCCGATGATTTCCGGGGTGCGGGTCAGCGAAGGAACGACTTCAAGGCCTTGTTGTTCCTGCGCATGCTGATTGGCGCGTTTGACCAGCGATACGGCTTCATCGACGTCGAACGGCTTTGGCAAGTATTCGAACGCGCCGCCCTGATAGGAGGCAACGGCACTGTCCAGATCGGAGTGAGCGGTCATGATGATGACCGGCAACCGTGGGTGCTGCTCGCGAATCCGCGCCAGCAGATCAAGGCCGCTGGCACCCGGCATGCGGATGTCGGAAATGATCACGTCCGGCTGCTGACGGGCCAGACGACTCATCACGCCGTCGGCGCTGTCGAAACTCTGGGTGGTCATGCCTTCTTGCTGCAGGGCCTTTTCCAGAACCCAACGGATAGAACGGTCGTCATCGACGATCCACACGGTTTCACTACGGCTCATGTCGATGTGGCTCCTTGTTCCAGTGGCAGAAAGATCGAGAACGTGGTGTGGCCTGGATGGCTTTCACACTCGATCAGGCCCTGGTGCTGGCTGATGATGTTCTGGGTAATGGCCAGGCCCAGCCCGGTACCGTCCGGGCGGCCGCTGACCATGGGAAAGAAAATGGTTTCCTGGAGTTCCGCCGCAATGCCCGGGCCGTTATCGATGATCTCGATCTTGGTCACCAGGCGATGGCGGATATGGCCGATGGTGAACTGGCGCATGGCACGGGTGCGCAGGCTGATGCGGCCCAGGCGCAACTCGTTCTGGCTGCTGATCGCCTGCATCGCGTTGCGGACGATGTTCAGCACCGCCTGAATCATTTGTTCGCGGTCGATCAACACGTCCGGAATGCTTGGGTCATAGTCGCGCACCAACGTGATGCAGCCCTGGCTTTCGGCTTCAACCAGATGCCCGACGCGCTCCAGGACTTCGTGGACGTTACACATGGCCAGCGACGGCAGCTTGTTGGAGCCGAGCATGCGGTCGACCAGATTGCGCAGGCGATCGGCCTCTTCAATGATCACATTGGTGTAATCGCGCAGACTGTCTTCCGGCAGCTCGCGGGCCAGCAATTGCGCTGCGCCACGGATGCCGCCCAGAGGGTTCTTGATCTCGTGGGCGAGGCCGCGCACCAGCATCTTGCTGGTTTCCTGCTTGGAAATTTGCGCCTCTTCCTTGGTGATCCGCAGCAAGCGATCACGCGGGTGGACTTCCAGCAGCAGCAGGGTTGCGCCGTTACTGAGGATGGGCGTCACCGCATAATCCACGGTCAAGGTCTGACCGGTGAGGGCGGTGAGCATCGCTTCGCGTTTGGTGAACGGGTGCGCTTGTTCGACCGCCTGGCGCAACGAATTGAGCGCCTCGGTGGATTCGGTGAACAGCTCGCTGATGAACTGGCCATGGCTGCGCTGCCCGCTGATGGCCAGCAGCATCTCCGCGGCCGGGTTCATGTACTCAAGGCGCAATTGGGCATTGAGCAGAATGGTGGCGGTGGTCAGGTTGTCGAGCAGCAAGCGTGGGATTGCGTCGCTAATAGTCATCAAGGCCTCTTTTGGGGGCGGAGCGTGCGCAAGAAACAAGCGTGTTTGGATGGAAAATGCAAAAACCAAACCAAGGCTCCGAAAAGAAGCGTTCAGCCCCTGAAACGGGCGTTTGACGCTCGTTTGCGTGGCGCTTTGCCAGCTCTTGCGGGTACTTTCGAACCAAAATGGGTTGGAATGTGGGAAGTGTGCAGTTTTTTGCACCAATATAGTGCGCAAAGCACAATGGCGTTAGAAGAAACGCAGGAAGGGGTTTTTCGGCTCTTCAGGTTTGTCTTTCAGCGGACATTCCGGGCGCACACCGTAATCGTCTTTTGTGCAGGGTTTGACCTGGCGTTTCTGTGCCAGCGAAATGCGCAGCATGTGGAAAGGCTGGTTGGCGGTGCGCTCGACGGTGCGGCCCGCGGCATCCAGGATTTCCACCGACAGGTTGTGGCTGCCCCGGTCGATGTTGCGTAGCGGAAAAACCGGGCTGACGCCGGGCTCGCCGGCGGCCTGACCATCCAGCAACAGGCGATATCGATCGCCGGCTTGCAGGCCTGGCTCGTTGGTGACACTGACGATCAATTCGCCGGCGCTGCTGCGGATGGTTGCGTCAGGCTCGGGCACCAGAATACGCAGCATGTCGTAATGAAATGGCGGTTGCTCCGGGGGCTTTTTCGCGGGGGTGATCGGTGCTGCGCCGGTCGGATTGGCGGGCATGCGATTGCTGGTCGCCAATGGAACCTTCCTGGCGTTCCCGCGTGGCTGGTCGGTGTAGACGCGATTGCCTTGGCCATCGACGTAGATGAACACCTCCGCCGTGGCTTGCAGTGCCGTCAGTGCCAACACAACGATCAGCCATGCGCGGATCATGGCGTGTGCACCCGCTGCACGGTGAAGGTCACTGGAGGGCTCTGCTGAATGATCGTCTGACCATCGATCACCTGCACCGCGAGTCGATGCTCGCCACGATTGATGTTCACCAGTTGCAGGATGGGTACGTTGCTGGGCTGGCCGTAAGGCTCGTCGTCCAGGACCAGCCTGAATTGGTGCGGCGGCTGCAGGCGCGGCTTGATCAACACATTGACGGTGAAGGTGCCGTTGTTGGCGCGCAGGGCTTCTTCGGTGGGCAGGCCGGCGAGTTCGAGAATGTCATAGGCATTGCGCGACGGCTTCGGGTTGTCGGTAGTGGGCGCGGCGGGTGCGCTCGGTGACGGAGGCTCGACTGTGTTGAGCGGCGGCAGGTCAACCGGCTGTGCCTTGACGCCGTCCGGCGAGTGGTCGCTGTACACCGTGTTGCCGTTGGCATCGGTGTACTTGTAGATCTGCGCGGCCGCGGGAACGGCGATCAGCAGCAGGATGGAGAGAAAGAAGCGACCCATGAAATCGACCGGGAATGAACGCGATGGGTTGCAGCATAGGCCAGGTGCGGCGGTAGGCCCAACCCTGGACATATCCAGAGATTATTTGCCCGCCAAAAATCCCTTGTGGGAGTGGGCTTGCTCGCGAGCGCGGTCGGTCACTGAAGGATATGGTGACTGACAAGACGCCTTCGCGAGCAAGCCCGCTCCAGGGTGGTACGTCGCCAATGAAATCACGGGCAATAAAAAAGGCCTTCCGAAGAAGGCCTCTTTTTGTCACGCCGCGTAGCGCGGCGCTACCGGATCAGCAGCTGTAGTACAGCTCATATTCCAGTGGGTGTACGAAGGTACGGACTTTGATTTCTTCTTCGGATTTCAGCGCGATGTAAGCATCGATGAAGTCGTCGGAGAACACGCCGCCCTTGGTCAGGAACGCGCGGCCCTTGTCCAGCTCTTCCAGGGCTTCTTTCAGGCTACCGCAAACTTGTGGGATCTCTTTCGCCTCTTCAGGCGGCAGGTCGTACAGGTTTTTGTCAGCGGCATCGCCTGGGTGGATCTTGTTCTGGATACCGTCCAGGCCGGCCATCAGCAGTGCTGCGAAAGCCAGGTACGGGTTGGCAGCCGGATCCGGGAAACGTGCTTCGATACGACGGCCGCGTGGGCTGTTGACGTAAGGGATACGGATCGAGGCGGAACGGTTGCGCGCCGAGTAGGCCAGCATGACCGGAGCTTCGAAGCCTGGCACCAGACGCTTGTAGGAGTTGGTCGCCGGGTTGGTGAAGCCGTTCAGCGCTTTGCCGTGCTTGATGATGCCGCCGATGAAGTACAGAGCGGTTTCGGACAGGCCGGCATAGCCTTCGCCAGCGAAGGTGTTCTTGCCATCTTTGGCGATGGACATGTGAACGTGCATACCCGAACCGTTATCGCCGTACAGTGGCTTCGGCATGAAGGTCGCGGTGCGGCCGTAAGCGTCGGCAACGTTGTGTACAACGTATTTCAGAGTCTGAACTTCGTCAGCTTTCTTCACCAGGGTGTTGAACTTGACACCGATTTCGTTCTGACCGGCAGTCGCCACTTCGTGGTGGTGAACTTCAACGGTTTGACCCATTTCTTCCAGTGCGTTGCACATGGCAGTACGGATTTCGTGGTCGTGGTCGAACGGCGGAACCGGGAAGTAACCACCTTTGATGCCTGGACGGTGGCCTTTGTTGCCGCCTTCGATGTCCTGGTCGGACATCCACGAGCCTTGTTCGGAGTAGATTTTGAACATCGAGCCGGAGATGTCGGACTTGAACTTCACTTCGTCGAAGATGAAGAATTCTGGCTCGGGACCTGCGAAGACGGTGTCACCGATACCGGTGGTCTTCAGGTATTCCTCGGCGCGGTGAGCGATGGCGCGCGGGTCACGATCGTAACCTTGCATGGTCGACGGTTCGATGATGTCGCAGACCAGGATCAGGGTCGCGTCTTCGGTGAACGGGTCGAGCACGGCCGTTTCGTCGTCCGGCAGCAGGATCATGTCGGAGGCTTCGATGCCTTTCCAGCCTGCGATGGAGGAACCGTCGAACATCTTGCCGACTTCGAAGAAGTCGTCTTCCAGCGCATCGCGAGCCGGCATGGTCACGTGGTGCTGAGTGCCTTTGGTGTCCGTGAAGCGCAGATCAATCCACTTGACGTCATGATCTTTGATGAGTTGAACCGACTTCGACATAGTGTCCTCCGGGTGGCTTAGGGCTAGTAATGGATGCCCTTAATATGGGTGATGCCGGCGCAGATACTCTGCCAAGGCAACCTGCCTCACAAGGGAGCAAATTGCATGCCAGTGCCCCAGCATGGGTTTTTTGCCCCAAATTTACGCTTTTAAAGGTTCAAAGCGCCTTAAAGATGAAAATGTCGCCCCTTAATGTAGCGCTTCAGGTGAAAAATGACCTGTTTTGGTGCAAGCAAAACCTTCTGCACATTAACTGGTTAAACCTTGAGCAATTTCCGCTATAATCCGCGCCCCCCTTTTTCGGCTGGCCCAGCGCGCGCTGTTTTCATGAAACTAATCGTAAAAGTCTTCCCCGAGATCACCATCAAAAGCCGACCTGTCCGGACGAAATTTATCCGCCAGTTGGCCAAGAACATCCGCACCGTGCTCCGTGACCTGGACCCGGCCGTGGTGGTGAACGGTGTGTGGGACAATCTCGAGCTGGAAACCCGCGTTACCGACCCCAAAGCCTTGAAAGAGATGGTTGAGCGCCTGACCTGCATGCCCGGCATCGCGCACTTTCTGCAGGTCGACGAGTACCCGCTGGGCGACTTCGACGACATCACCGAAAAGTGCAAGCAGCACTACGGCGATGCGCTGGCCGGGAAGGTTTTCTCGGTACGCTGCAAGCGCGCGGGCAAGCATGCATTCAGTTCGATGGACGTCGAAAAATACGTCGGCAGCAAGCTGCGTCGCGAGTGCGGCGCTGCCGGAATCGACCTCAAGGCACCGCAAATCGAAGTGCGGATGGAAGTTCGCGACAAACGGTTGTTTGTCATCCACAGCCAGCACAACGGCATCGGCGGTTATCCGCTGGGCGCACTTGAGCAGACCCTGGTTCTGATGTCCGGCGGCTTTGACTCGACCGTTGCGGCCTACCAGATCATGCGGCGCGGCCTGATGGCGCACTTCTGCTTCTTCAATCTCGGTGGTCGTGCCCACGAATTGGGCGTGATGGAAGTCGCGCATTTCATCTGGAAGAAGTACGGAAGCTCGCAACGCGTGCTATTTGTCAGTGTTCCGTTCGAAGAAGTGTTGGGAGAAATTCTCGGCAAAGTCGATAACAGTCATATGGGCGTCGTATTGAAGCGTATGATGTTGCGCGCATCCACGGCCATTGCCGACCGCCTGCACATCGACGCGCTGGTCACCGGTGAAGCGATCTCCCAGGTGTCGAGCCAGACGCTGCCGAACCTGTCGGTGATCGACTGCGTGACCGACAAACTGGTCCTGCGTCCGCTGATCGTCGCCCACAAGCAGGACATCATCGACACGGCCAACGAGATCGGCACTGCCGATTTCGCCCGGCACATGCCCGAATACTGCGGGGTCATTTCGGTCAATCCGAAGACCGCTGCCAAGCGTGGTCGCGTTGAGCACGAAGAGAAAGAATTCGACATGGCGGTGCTCGAGCGAGCGCTCGAAAACGCCAAACTGGTGCCGATCGATCGGGTGATCGACGAATTGGGCCAGGATTTGCAGATTGAAGAAGTCGGCGAAGCGCTGGCCGGTCAGATCGTTATCGACATCCGTCACCCGGATGCCGCCGAGGATGACCCGCTGCAGCTTGCCGGAATAGAAGTACAGACGATGCCGTTCTACGCAGTGAACGCTCGTTTCAAGGAGCTGGATCCGACTCGCCAGTACCTGCTGTATTGCGACAAAGGCGTGATGAGTCGCCTGCATGCTCACCATTTGCTCAGTGAGGGGCATGCCAATGTGCGCGTTTATCGACCGAGCTAAGTGCCCGGGGCTGTTTGCCTGTGGCCTGCGTCACCGGCCCCCCGACACCGCCGTCAAGCTGTAACGGCCATGCCGGACACTACTGTTAATCGCTGCCAAGACTTGTCAGCAAACCGAATCCTCTGATCGAGATACACAAGTGATCGAAAATCTACGCAACATCGCCATCATTGCTCACGTTGACCATGGTAAGACCACCCTGGTAGACAAACTCCTGCGTCAATCCGGCACTCTGGAGCGCAACGAGCTCAACGACGAGCGCGTGATGGACTCCAACGACCAGGAAAAAGAGCGCGGTATTACCATTCTGGCGAAAAACACCGCCATCAACTGGAACGGCTACCACATCAACATCGTGGACACCCCGGGCCACGCCGACTTCGGCGGCGAAGTTGAACGCGTAATGTCGATGGTTGACTCCGTTCTGCTGCTGGTTGACGCTCAAGACGGCCCTATGCCGCAAACCCGTTTCGTGACCAAGAAGGCTTTCGAAGCCGGCCTGCGTCCAATCGTGGTCATCAACAAGGTTGACCGTCCAGGCGCGCGTCCGGACTGGGTTCTGGACCAGATCTTCGACCTGTTCGACAACCTCGGTGCGACCGAAGAACAACTGGACTTCCAGGTTGTTTACGCCTCGGCCCTGAACGGCATCGCCGGTCTGGATCACACCGCCATGGCTGAAGACATGACCCCGCTGTACCAAGCGGTCGTCGACCACGTTCCGCCTCCGGCCGTTGACCGTGACGGTCCGTTCCAGATGCAGATCTCCGCTCTGGACTACAACAGCTTCCTGGGTGTTATCGGTGTTGGCCGTATCGCTCGTGGTCGCGTCAAGCCGAACACCCCGGTTGTCGCTATCGATGCCGACGGCAAAGAACGCAAAGGCCGTATCCTGAAGCTGATGGGTCACCACGGTCTGCACCGCATTGACGTTGAAGAAGCAGCGGCCGGCGACATCGTCTGCATCAGCGGCTTCGACGAGCTGTTCATCTCTGACACACTGTGCGACCCGCTGACTGTTGAAGCGATGAAGCCGCTGACCGTTGACGAGCCAACCGTTTCCATGACGTTCCAGGTAAACGACTCGCCATTCTGCGGTAAAGAAGGCAAGTTCGTGACCTCCCGTAACATCAAGGAGCGTCTGGACAAAGAGCTGCTGTACAACGTTGCACTGCGCGTTGAAGAAGGCGACACCGCTGACAAGTTCAAGGTTTCCGGTCGTGGTGAGCTGCACCTCTCGGTACTGATCGAAACCATGCGTCGCGAAGGCTTCGAAATGGCTCTGGGCCGTCCGGAAGTGATCATTCGTGAAGTGAACGGCGTGAAACAAGAACCGTTCGAAAACGTGACCATCGACATCCCTGAAGATTCGCAGGGCAAGGTCATGGAAGAGATGGGTCTGCGTAAAGGCGACCTGACCAACATGGTGCCGGATGGTAAAGGCCGTGTTCGTCTGGAATACAACATCCCTGCTCGCGGTCTGATCGGTTTCCGTAACCAGTTCCTGACCCTGACCAACGGTGCTGGCATCCTGACCTCGATCTTCGACCGCTACGACACCGTCAAGTCGGGCCACATGTCCGGCCGTCAGAACGGCGTTCTGGTGTCGGTTGAAACCGGTAAGGCACTGACCTACTCGCTGGAAACCCTGCAGGCTCGCGGCAAGCTGTTCGTAGAACACGGCCAGGAGATCTACAACGGTCAGATCGTTGGTCAGAACAGCCGTGACAACGACCTGGGTGTGAACCCAACCAAAGGCAAGAAGCTCGACAACATGCGTGCTTCGGGTAAAGACGAAACCATCGCTCTGGTCCCACCTGTTCGCTTCACTCTGGAACAGGCTCTGGAATACATCCAGGAAGACGAGCTGTGCGAAGTCACGCCTAAGTCCATCCGTCTTCGCAAGAAGATCCTGGACGAAAGCGAGCGTACCCGCGCTGCCAAGAAAGCCAAGGCGTAATTTAGCCCGCGCTTGAAAAAACGCCCCCGGTCGCGAGACCGGGGGCGTTTTTGTTTGTCTGGGGGGATTCGGTGTTTTTGTCGGCCTCTTCGCGAGCAAGCCCGCTCCCACAGGGAACCATGGCGTACACAAGATTTGTGTTCACCGAGAATCTACTGTGGGAGCGGGCTTGCTCGCGAAGGCGGCCGATCAGCCGCCGAAAATCTCAATAACGATCAAAACTTCTCGATCGCGCGGAAATTCTGCTCGCGCACCACTTCCTTCGGCTTGTACGCGCAATACCCCGGTCGCGGCCCAATCCTGGGGTGATTGCGGCAGGTGTCCGGGCGCTTGTCATAAATGGTGCACAGGCGCGACTTACGATCCAGGTAGTAGCAATCGTTGTTGCTCATGCGCTGCAGGGTGAAGATCCCAGACTTCTGATTGAAGCGCTCGACCAGTCCTTCCTTTTGCAGGCGCTTGGCGATGTTTTTCGGCGGATCGCCCAACTCGAACTCGTCGACCACGCCGATGCGCACCAGATCCTTGATCTTCACCTCGACCGGCAGCGTGCAGCAGCTGGAGACACAAGAGCCGCACATCGGGGCCGAGTATTTGGCCCACGTATCGAGACGATCGATCTCGGCGGCGGCAATCAGGTTGGGCTTCATCATCGGGAGTTACCAGGCGTGTGCATCAGGGCGCGCGATCATACCGGGACGGGTGAATTTTTGAACAACCTTTCGCCAGATTTTTTCTATAGGCCGCCATTTGACCGGACAAGTCGGCACGGCCCCTGCATTCATTGGGGGAGATGCCAAGCGATTGCCGGGCTATCTCACAGTCCCGGGAAATACCGCCGAACCAGAGCCGCTACCGTCGGTCAGACCGTCTAGGCTCAGACAATTCCCCGCTCGCCCGAGGTCGTATCGATGACTCAAGAACCATTAGTTCGCGAAGCAGAGGTGGCCGCATTCCGCGACGCCGTCCTGACCAAACTCACCTACGCGGTGGGCAAAGACCCCGATCACGCCTTTGACCATGACTGGTTCGAAGCCATTGCCCTGGCGGCGCGCGATCACATGGTCGAGCACTGGATGGATCACACCCGGCAGATCTACCGCAAAGGCCAGAAGCGGGTGTATTACCTCTCGCTGGAATTCCTCATCGGCCGCTTGCTCTACGACAGCCTGAGCAACCTCGGTCTGCTCGACGTTGCCCGAGAGGCGCTGACCGAACTGGGTGTCGATCTGGAACGCATTCGCCTGCTGGAGCCTGACGCAGCGCTGGGTAATGGCGGTCTCGGACGATTGGCTGCGTGCTTCATGGAAAGCATGTCCACCCTCGGCATCGCCGGCCATGGCTACGGCATTCGCTATGAACACGGCTTGTTCCGTCAGGCCATCGTCGACGGCTGGCAGCAGGAACAGACCGAACACTGGCTGGATTTCGGTAACCCGTGGGAGTTCGAGCGGCCGGAAGTCGTCTACGCCATCGGTTTTGGTGGCAGCGTTGAAACCGTCACCGATGCCAGCGGTAAGACCCGGCAAGTCTGGTCGCCGGCCGAAACCGTTCGGGCGATTGCCTACGACACGCCGGTCGTCGGCTGGCGCGGGGCAAGCGTCAACACCTTGCGCCTGTGGCGGGCTCGGGCCATGGAAGATCTGCACCTGGAACGTTTCAACGCCGGTGACCACTTGGGCGCCGTGGCCGAGGTGGCTCGTGCCGAAAGCATCTCCCGCGTGCTCTACCCGGCGGACAGCACCGAAGCGGGGCAAGAACTGCGTCTGCGCCAGGAATATTTCTTCGTCGCCGCATCTTTGCAGGACTTGCTCCGTCGTCATCGCAACATGCACACCTCGGTGTTGACCCTGGGTGATCACGCCGCCATTCAGCTCAACGACACCCACCCGTCAATTGCCGTCGCCGAACTGATGCGCCAACTGGTCGACGTCTACGACGTGGCGTGGGATGCGGCGTGGCAGGTCACCGTGGACACGCTGTCGTATACCAACCACACCTTGCTGCCCGAAGCGCTGGAAACCTGGCCGGTGGGTTTGATGGAGCGCATGCTGCCGCGGCACATGCAGATCATTTACCTGATCAATGCCCAGCACATCGATTCATTGCGGGCCAAGGGTATTCACGACTTCGACGTACTGCGTGCGGTGTCGCTGATCGAAGAGGACAACGGCCGCCGGGTGCGTATGGGCAACCTCGCGTTCCTCGGTTCGCATAGCGTCAACGGCGTGTCAGGGCTGCACACGCAACTGATGCGCAAAACCGTGTTTGCCGAATTGCACAAGCTCTACCCGGAGCGGATCAACAACAAAACCAACGGCATCACCTTCCGCCGCTGGCTGTTCCAGGCCAACGCCGAATTGACCTCGATGCTGGTCGATGCGCTTGGCCCGGATATTTTGGACAAGCCGGAAGAACGCCTGCTCGACCTCGAGCCGTTCGCAGAAAAACCGGCCTTTCGCAAAGCCTTCGCCGAGCAGCGGTTACACAGCAAAAAGGCCTTGGCTTATCTGATTCACGAACGGCTGGGGATCGCGGTCAACCCGGCGGCGATGTTCGATGTGCAGGTCAAACGGATCCACGAATACAAACGCCAGTTGCTCAACCTGATGCACACCGTGGCGTTGTATCAGGCGATCCGCGCCGAGCCTGAAATCGACTGGGTGCCGCGAGTGAAAATTTTCGCCGGTAAAGCGGCGGCCAGCTATCACCAGGCCAAGCTGATCATCAAACTGACCAACGACATCGCCCGGGTGGTGAACAACGACCCGACCGTGCGTGGCTTGCTGAAAGTGGTGTTCCTGCCCAATTACAACGTCAGTCTGGCAGAGAGCATTATTCCGGCGGCGGACTTGTCCGAGCAGATATCCACCGCCGGTTTCGAGGCTTCAGGCACCAGCAACATGAAGTTCGGCCTCAACGGTGCCCTGACCATCGGTACGCTGGACGGCGCCAACGTGGAGATGTGCGAGCGTATTGGCGCCGAGCACATGTTCATCTTCGGCCTCAGCGCCCAGCAGGTCGAAGCGCGTAAACAGAACCACGAGTTCAGCGCTGCGCCGGACATCGCCGCGTCCCATCGCCTCAACGATGTGCTGCAAGCGATCCGCAGCGGCGTGTTCTCGCCGGACGACACCTCGCGTTATACAGGGCTGATCGACTCGCTGGTCGATTACGACCGGTTCCTGGTCTGCGCCGACTTCGACTCCTACTGGGAGGCGCAGAAGCGCGTTGAAGAGCTTTGGCACGACAGCAATAAATGGTGGCGTTCGGCGGTGCTCAACACGGCGCGGATGGGCTGGTTCTCCTCCGACCGGACGATTCGCGAGTACGCCACGGATATCTGGAAAGCGCTGGAGTAACTTTGCGCAACAAATGTGCGTAAGGCCCAACGTTTGTTGGGCGGCATCGATATACTGAGCGCCGGTTACCGGATGTATCAGTCACCACAAGACCCCGGTGGGAGCGGGCTTGCTCGCGAAAGCGGTGCATCAGTCAATTTTAATATCGACTGACGACGCCTTCGCGAGCAAGCCCGCTCCCACCGTTAGATTGTGCCTAGACTGAAGCAACTGCCGGGATTGCCCCTTTACGGGGCCGCTTAGGGATATCGACCATGCAATGGATGTTCATGTTGATCGGGCTGGTGCTCGGCTGGCTGCTTGACGAGTCGTTCAGCACGGCGCTGTTGGGTGCTCTGCTGGGACTTGCGAGTGGGCAAACGCTGCGCATCGCCCGGATCGGCACACAGGCCGCCGAACAACAGCGTCAACTTGAACAGGCAAAGGTCGCCTTGCAGGCGGTCGAGCAGCGGCTGTTTCTGCTCGAAGGCACGCCCGTGCAAGCCGCACCGCCGTCGAGTGCGGCTCCGGCCAGTGAACCTGTCGTCGAACCCCAAAACATCGTTGAACAGGCGCCGGCGTCCGAACTGGTTTGGGAACTGCCGCCCGAACTCGAACCGATCTCTTCCGCTGCCGAGGAAACCAGCCAACCGCTGCCGGACGACGTCTGGCGCCTCGAAGCCGTTACCACCGAACCTCAACAACCCGTCGAGCCCCGTGGCCCGAACTTGATCGAGCGTGGCATCAGCGCGGCACGCAACTGGCTGTTCGGTGGCAACACCGTGCTGCGCGTTGGCGTGGTGCTGTTGTTCTTCGGCCTGGCGTTTCTGCTGCGCTATGCCACCGAAGGCATGGTGGTGCCGATCGAACTGCGTTACGCCGGGGTCGCTGCCGCGGCACTGGGCTTGCTGGCGCTGGGCTGGTGGCTGCGGCACCGCAACAGCAGTTATGCGTTGATGCTGCAAGGCACCGGCATCGCGGTGTTGTACCTGACAGTGTTTGCGGCGATGCGCCTGCATCCGTTACTGGAGCCGTCGGCCGCGCTGGGCTTGCTGGTGGCGGTCACGGTGTTCTCGGCGATTCTGGCGATTACCCAGGACGCCCTGGCGCTGGCGTGTGTCGCCGCGCTCGGCGGTTTCGCTGCACCGATTCTGACTTCGACCGGCGCTGGCAACCATGTCGCGCTGTTCAGTTATTTCGCGCTGCTCAACGCCGGCATCCTCGCCATCGCCTGGTTCAAAGCCTGGCGCCTGCTCAACCTGATTGGCTTCGTTGGCACCTTTGGCATCGGTTTTGCCTGGGGGCTGCGTTCTTATGCGCCGCAGCTTTTGTGGAGCACCGAGCCGTTTCTGATTCTGTTCTTCCTGATGTACCTGGCCATTGGCTTGTTGTTCGCCCGCCGAAAACTACTCGACATGCCTGATGCTCCGGCAGACGGCGACCGTGAGGCGCTGCTGCACTGGTCGGCGCGCAAGGGTGACTACGTCGATGGGACGATGCTGTTCGGCCCGCCGATTGTCGGCTTTGGTTTGCAGTTTGCGCTGGTGCAGCATCTGGAGTTCGCGGCGGCATTCAGCGCCCTCGCACTGGGCATGATCTACATGGGCCTGGCCAAAGTGTTGATGGGCGGGCGTGCCGTGCTGCTGGGCGAAACCTGTCTGGCGCTGGGGGTGATTTTTGCCAGTCTGGCGATTCCGCTCGGGCTCGATGCACGTTGGACGTCTGCGGCGTGGGCAGTGGAGGGCACGGGGATTTTCTGGCTCGGCTTGCGTCAGCATCGCCCCTTCGCCCGGGCCTTTGCTTTGCTGTTGCAACTGGGGTCGGCGCTGGCGTTCCTCAGTCAGTTGCGCATCGGCGAGAGCAGTCTGCTCGATGGGGCACCGTTAGGTGCGCTGATGCTCGGCGTCGCGTTGTTGTTCAGCTTCTATCAACTGCGCAAAGCCACGCCGGAACAGGCCTCGCCTTGGGAGCGCCAAGGTCTGCCGGTGCTGGCGTGCCTGGGCCTGACGTGCCTTTACCTGCTGGCGCCGCTGTACTTCTTCATCCAGGGCGCGGCGATCAGTTGGGCGCTGGCCGGTCTGGCGACGTTGTTCGTCGGTCTGCGCCTGCAATCGCGCACGTTCCTGTTCACGGCGTTTGCCGTGCAACTGCTGGGCGGCGCGTTGTTCCTGCTGCGCTTGCAAGGCGGGGGCGTAGATTCGGCCGCGGTTTTCAGCGCCGGCTGGAGCGGTTTGCTCAGTGCCTCCTTGATCGGGCTGGCCCTGATCGCCGGCATGTTGCTGGCCGCTCGCGATGAGATGGTGCGCGCCGATGTGCGTCTGCTGCGCGGCTTGTCGGTGGTGCTGCTGGCCGGTCTGGTGCTGATCAATCTGGCGGTGCTGTTCGTGCTGCCGTGGCAGACCGCGAGTGCGGTGTGGGCCGCCAGCGGTTTGCTGATCATCTGGCTGAGCCTGTACCTCAAGCAGCGGGTGAGTTTTGTTTTCGGTCTGCTGTTGCAGGTGATCGGTGGCGCGGCGTTTTTGCTCGCCGGTTCCGAGTGGCTTGGGCCGTTGGCCAGTGAAGGTTACAAGCCGTTGGCGCACGACGGATTCTGGACGCCGTTGGTGCTGAGCCTGGCCGCGATGATCGGCGCTTGGCGCCTGCAACTGGGTCATCACGCGTCGGCGTTTGATGTGTTGAGTTTGCAGCGTTTGTCCGAGGTGTTGCTGGTGTGGGGCGCCGGTTGGTGGACGTTCGCGTGGGTCAATGAAGTGCTGGGCTTTGCGCCAGTGAATCTTGAAGACTCTCTGCTGTTGCTGGTCGCGGCACTGAGTGTGGCATTGTGGGCGCTGCTGTCACTGCGCTTGAAATGGCCGGCGCTGGGTTTGCTGTGCACCTTGTTGATGCCGGCCGCCGGGCTGGTTTTGCTCATGGCTTGGCATTCGCGTTATCACCCGGCGGCAGACGTCGGCTGGCTGGCGTGGGCTGTGGTGTTCGCGGTGCATTTCCTCAGCTTGCGGCGCTTGGCGCCGATGCTGCCGGCGCGGGCCTTGAGCACTGCGCATGTGCTGGGCTGCTGGCTATTGATCGGCGTGCTGGCGCTGGAACTGCGCTACGGCTTGCTGCTGTTGTCCGAGCAATACAACGCTTGGCGTTGGTTGGGCTGGGCGATTTTGCCGAGCCTGTATCTGTTGCTGGCGGCCGCACCGCGCAATTGGCCTTGGCCCGGCGCCGCGTTTGCCCGCCAGTACCGCTTGTACGCCGCTGCACCGTTGGCGGTGTTGATGCTCGGCTGGTTCTGGCTGGCCAACGGGATCAGCGATGGCAACGCCGAACCGCTGCCTTACGTGCCGCTGCTCAACCCGCTGGAACTGGGCCTGCTGTTTGCGCTGTTCGGCGTTTATGTCTGGTCGCGCAGCACGGTGTCGCAGTTGTCGATCCGACAGGACTACGCCGATTACGCCACGCAACTGATCGCCGGAGTTTCGCTGTTCGCCTTCTGCACCGCGTTGGTGACTCGCGCCGCACATCATTGGGCCGGGATCCCCTTCGAACTCGATCAGTTGCTGGCGTCGATGCTGGTGCAGGCCGGGTTGTCCATTGTCTGGACGCTGATGGCGCTGGGACTGATGATCGGCGGGCATCTGCGTCATCGCCGCGAAGTGTGGCTGATCGGCGCGGCGCTGATTGCGCTGGTGGTGGCCAAACTGATTTTTGTCGAATTGAGCAACCGTGGCGGCCTCGCCCGGATCGTCTCGTTTATCGGCGTTGGCGTGTTGCTGCTGGTGGTCGGCTACTTCGCGCCGCTGCCGCCCAAACGCACCGAAGCTGACCCGGTGGCGGACAAACCGGCCCCGGACACCGAAGGAGTTTCATCTTGAGTCGTATGCTGAATCTGGGTTGGTTGGCGTTGGGCGTGGTGATGACGGCTGGCGCCCAGGAAAAACCGGCGGACTTCGCCACGCAGGTGCCGCTGACCGTCAGTGGCAACGGCCCGTGGTATCGCCTCGAACTGCCGCTGAATGTGCAATTGCAGGCGCGCCAGACCGATCTCAGCGATCTGCGCGTATTCAACGCCGCCGGCGAACCGCAGGCTTACGCCTTGGCCCGCGAATCGGCGCAGACCCGCGACGACGGGCAGTTGCATGACGTGAAGTGGTTCCCGCTGTACAACGCCGCTGACGCCTCGGAGCGCGCACCGAACGTGCGCGTGCAATCGACCACCAACGGCACGCTGGTCGAGGTGCAGCCGTCCAGCCAATTGGAGGCGGGCGAAGAAGTGCTGCGCGGGTGGTTGCTCGACGCGAGTGCGATCAAGGCGCCGTTGCAGCAATTGATTCTCGACTGGACCAGCGAGCGCGACGGCTTTCAGCGCTTCAGCATTGAGGCCAGTGATGACTTGCAGCATTGGCAGGCCTGGGGCGAGGGGCAGGTCGCACGGCTGACCTTTTCCGACGAGCGAATCGAGCAGCATGAAGTGACGCTGCCGGGGCAGTCGGCGCGTTATGTGCGCTTGCTGTGGGATTCACCGAACTCGGCGCCGAACCTGACGTTGGCGCAAGTGAAAAGCAGCGACCCGCGCAATTTGCCGCTGCCGTTGGTCTGGTCGCAGGACCTGGCCGGCAGCAGCACCAAGGCCGGGGAATACACCTGGCAGTTGCCGATGGGGCTGAACGTCGAACGGGTGCAGGTTGAACTCAAAGAGCCGAACAGCCTGGCACCGGTGACGTTGGCGGGGCGGCGCGAGAGTAGTCTGCCGTGGCAGACGTTGAGCAGTGGCTTGCTTTATCGCCTGACGCAGAATGATCAGGACGTGGTGCAGAACGAAATGTCGCTTTACGGGCAGCCCGTTCAGCAGTTGAAACTGACCGTAGATGAGCGCGGCGGCGGCTTGGGAGAGCAGGCGCCGAGCTTGAAATACGCAGTGCGGGCGACGCAGGTGGTCTTTCTGGCGCGTGGCGCAGGGCCGTACAGCCTGGCGCTGGGCAATCCGACGGTGAAAACGGCGAACCTGCCGTTGGCTACGCTGATTCCCGATTTCAAACCGCAGAAACTTGCGACGTTGGGTAAGGCGACGGTGCAGGGCCAAGCCATCAGCACGCCCGCCTCGACAACAGCCACTACGGCAGTTGTTGAAACCAACTGGAAGAAGTTGGGGCTGTGGGCGGTGTTGTTGTTGAGTGTGGTGTTCCTCGGGGTGATGGCGGCGAGTCTGCTGCGTAAACCTCCCGCCAATTCCTGAGAATGGCTGGCGCTGTGCGCCATGCGCGAGCAAGTCCGCTCCCACAGTTGATCTTCAGTGGACACAAGTCTGTATTCAAGGGAGATCCCTTGCTCGCGAAGACGGCCAATCGGTCGAAAAAAAACCGGGCTACCATCCATCCCGTTTCCAACTACGCTAAATCCGGTGCCTGAACTCTCCGGGCCCGATCACGTCTGATAGATGCAATTGCACCCCAACGCACGTTACCGGGCGTCTTTGCTCGCTACGTTTTCAGACTCCCTGTAAACTGCGCGGGTTTTCAGCCCACCATTCCACCGGAGCCGTCCATGTCCCGCGTTACCTTGAGTCGCTATTTGATTGAGCAGACCCGCAGCAACAACACTCCTGCCGATCTGCGCTTCCTGATCGAAGTGGTGGCGCGTGCCTGTAAGGAAATCAGCCACGCCGTGTCCAAAGGCGCCCTGGGCGGTGTTCTGGGCAGCATGGGCACTGAAAACGTACAAGGCGAAGTGCAGAAGAAGCTCGATGTGATCTCCAACGAGATCCTGCTCGAAGCCAACGAATGGGGCGGTCACCTGGCCGGCATGGCGTCCGAAGAAATGGACAATGCCTACCAGATCCCGGGCAAGTACCCGAAAGGTGCCTACCTGCTGGTATTCGACCCACTGGACGGTTCGTCGAACATCGACATCAACGCCCCGGTCGGCACCATTTTCTCGGTATTGCGTTGCCCGAACGAATACCTGAGCCAGAACGAAGCGCTGAACGAAAAAGCTTTCCTGCAGCCAGGCACCGAGCAGGTCGCTGCCGGTTACGCGATCTACGGGCCGCAGACCATGCTGGTACTGACCCTGGGCGACGGCGTCAAAGGCTTCACCCTGGACCGCGAAATGGGCAGCTTCGTGCTGACTCACGAAGACATCACCATTCCTGAGTCCACCCAGGAGTTCGCCATCAACATGTCCAACCAGCGGCACTGGGAAGCTCCGGTGCAGCGCTACGTCGACGAGTTGCTGGCCGGCGAAGAAGGTCCACTGAAAAAGAACTACAACATGCGTTGGGTCGCGGCGATGGTTGCCGACGTGCACCGCATCCTGACCCGTGGCGGTCTGTTCATGTACCCGCGCGACAGCCGCGAGCCGTCCAAGCCGGGCAAATTGCGTCTTATGTACGAAGCCAACCCGATGTCGTTCCTGGTGGAACAAGCGGGCGGCGCGTCCACCGACGGCCACCAGCGTATCCTCGACATTCAGCCGGAAGGTCTGCACCAGCGTGTTGCTGTGTTCCTCGGTTCGAAAGAAGAAGTCGCACGCGCCACGGCCTACCACAAGGCTTAAGCCATGAACGCGCCTTGGCAGCCGTTGCTCGATTGGTGGTTCGGTCACGCCGAATCACCGGACGAAGTTTCGGCTGACAAGGGCAAGCTGTGGTTCGGCAAGAAAGACAGCCAGGACCTCGAAGCGCGTGAGCGGTTCGGGGTCTTTGTCGATCAGGCCCTGGCGGGCGAACTGACCGAGTGGACGCAATGTCCCGAAGGTTGGCTGGCGGTGGTGCTGTTGCTCGATCAACTGCCGCGAATGATCTTTCGCGATTCTCCCAAAGCATTCGCTGGCGATCTGCGCGCGCAGCAACTTGTCGCGCAAGGCATTGCTGCGGATTTCGACCGGCAACTGAAGCCGATTCAACGGGTATTCATCTATCTGGTGTTCGAACACTGCGAAAACCTTGCGGTGCAGAACGAAGCGGTTTCGCGGTTTATCGGTCTGGTGGCTGAGCAGCCGGAGGCAGAGCGTGCGGTGTTTGCCGACAATCTGGATTATGCCGAGCGGCATCAGAAAGTGATTGCAAGGTTTGGGCGGTTTCCGCATCGCAATGCGGTGTTGGGGCGCGAGTCTACGGCTGAGGAGTTGGCGTTTCTTTGCGGGCCGGGTTCCAGATTTTAGATCTCAGTGCGGCTGATGCTGCTTTCGCGAGCAAGCCCGCTCCCACACTGAAATGCATTCCAATGTGGGGCTTGCTCGCGAAGGGGCCAGTGGCAGCGCCTTAGATCCTGAAGCTACCCACCAATTGTTTGAGACGCGCCGCTTGCTGCTCCAGATCCGAGCACGCCCGCAACGTCGCCTGCAAGTTCTCCACACCTTCCTGATTCAGCGTGTTGATCTCGTTGATGTCGACGTTGATCGACTCGACCACTGCCGTCTGCTCTTCAGTCGCAGTCGCCACCGACTGGTTCATCCCGTCGATCTCGCCGATGCGCTGGGTGACGCTGCCAAGGCGTTCGCCGGCCTGGTTGGCGATGCCGACGCTGCTTTCGCTCTCACGCTGGCTCTCGGTCATGATGTTGACGGCCTGACGGGCGCCGACTTGCAGCTCCTCGATCATGCCCTGCACTTGCTGCGCCGAATCCTGGGTGCGGTGTGCGAGGTTGCGCACTTCATCCGCGACCACGGCGAAACCACGCCCAGCCTCACCCGCACGGGCCGCTTCGATGGCGGCGTTGAGCGCGAGCAAGTTGGTCTGCTGCGAAATGCTGGTGATCACTTCCAGAATCTGGCCGATGTTCACCGTGTTGCTGTTAAGGGTTTCGATGTTGCCGCAGGAGTCGCTGATCTTCGCCGACAACTGCTGCATGGCGTGGATGGTTTTATCCACCACCTGCTGACCGTCGACGGCCAGGCTGCGCGCATCGCTGGAGTGCTGCGAGGCGAGGGCGGCATTCTGGGCGATTTCCTGGGCAGCGGCTCCGAGTTGGTTGATCGCGGCGGCGACGCTGTTGGTACGGCTCGCTTGCTGATCGGAGTTGTACATCGACGAGTTCGACGCGGCGACCACGCGCAGGGCGACTTCGTTGACCTGGCCGGTCGCGGAGGCCACTTCGCGGATCGAGGTGTGGATACGTTCGACGAACCGGTTGAACGATGTGCCCAGCGCGCCGAACTCATCGTTGCCGTGGATCATCAGACGTTTGGTCAGGTCGCCTTCGCCTTCTGCGATGTCGTGCATCGCGCGGCCCATGGTCAGCAGTGGTTGCATCAGCACGCGGATCAGCATGCCGAGCAGGGCGATGATGATCACCACGGCGATGACCATGGCAATCAGCGCCGAGGTGCGGAATTCGCTAAGCATCGCGAACGCGGTGTCTTTATCCAGCACCAGCGCCACGTACCAGTCAGCCGATGGCACGCCATTGACGCGGGTGAAGGAAATCAACTGCGTCTTGCCGCCGAACTCGACTTCCTTCAAACCGGGGCTGACGTTTGGCGCACCGTTCGGATAGGCCTCGGCGAGGGTCTTGAGCACCAGTTTGCTGTCCGGGTGGATCAGGATTTTGCCATCGGCGCTGACGATAAATGCGTGACCATGGCCGCCGAAGTTCAGCGAGTTGATGATTGCGCTGACGCTGCTCAGATCGATATCGGCACCGGCGACGCCAATCATCTGGCCCTGGCGCTGCACCGGGGTGGCAACAGTGATGACCAGTTTGCCCGACGACGCGGCGATGTACGGTTCGGTGACGATGGTTTGCTGCGCACTGTCGGCCGCTTTGTACCAGCCACGGGCGCGCGGGTCGTAATCCGGTGCGCGGTTGCCGGCCGGTACCGAGAACATCACGCCATCCGCGCCGCCGAAGTAGCTGAGCTGGAAGTTACCGGTGTAGGCGGGCAGGTCGATGATGCGTTTCAGGCTGGCGGGCGCGTTGCCGTCGGCGACAACTTGCTGGGCCAGCGATTGCAGCAATTGGATGCGGCTTTCCAGCCAGGTCTGGATGTTGCTGGTGGTCAGGCTGCCCAGTTCCTGCATCGAGGCTTCGGTGCTGCTGTTCAGGGCTTCGCGTTGTCGGTAGTCATTGAAAAAGATGAAACAGGCGAACGCAACGGCCACCACGAGGGCGGCAGCCAACAAGATTTTGTGGCTGAATTTCAGGTTTCTGGTCATCGAATGAGCTACCGCGAAGGGGCTGGTCAAGAAAGGGCGGCAATTTGCCACATCTGGGGGCTTTGCGCTGCTCTTGTTTCGACCGCTGCGCGCCAAAGATTAGGCGGCTTTGATGAAAGGCGACGAAATGCTCAATAGCCGCACGAAGTGCCTGATTTTCCGGTAAATGCCGGACGAGTGGCCATATAAATAGCCAACTTGGAAGGGAACCAGAAGAGGGTTTTCTCTTCTAAGCTTCTGGTTGGCACCCTGCCATCCCCCCCTCGCTCCAGGAGTTACACCATGTCGCTGCGATCTATCGCCCTGCTGTCGTTTTGCGTGCTGTTGGCCGCATGCAGCAAGGTCAATCAGGAAAACTATGCCAAGCTTTCGGCCGGCATGGCCAAGGCCGAGGTTGAAACCTTGCTCGGCAAACCCACCGATTGCTCGGGCGCGCTCGGCATGTCCAGTTGCACCTGGGGCGACAAGAACAGCTTTATCAGCGTGCAGTACGCCGGTGACAAAGTGCTGATGTTTTCCGGCCAAGGCCTGAAGTAAACCGGGGCTTCGCGCCCACGGAGAAGAAGAATGAAGCGGTTATTGCTAATCCTTTTTGCCGGCCTGGTACTGGCCGGCTGCGCCACGTCCGGCGTGGACCCTTTGGCGCCGAAAACCGTCAACAGCGTCAATCTCAAGCGTTACCAAGGCACCTGGTATGAACTGGCGCGCTTGCCGATGTATTTCCAGCGCCATTGCGCGCAATCCGAAGCTCGCTACACCCTTCAGCCCGACGGCAACATGGGGGTGTTCAACCGCTGCCTGACAAAAGACTGGGAGTGGCAAGAGGTCAAGGGTACGGCTTATCCGCAGGTTCCGGGCAAGACCGACAAGCTGTGGGTCGAGTTCGACACCTGGTTCTCACGGTTGATACCGGGTGTGGCGAAGGGTGAATACTGGGTGTTGTACGTCAGCGATGACTACAAGACCGCCATCGTCGGCGACCCGAGTCGCAAGTACATGTGGTTGTTGTCGCGTACGCCGACTGTCAACGGCGTGGTGCGTGAGGATCTGCTGAGCAAGGCGCGGCAGCAGGGTTACGACACCACTCGACTGATCTGGCGCACCACGGATCGGCAGATGGCCAAGACGTCGAATTAACCAGCACCGCCTATCAAATGTGGGAGCGGGCTTGCTCGCGAAGAGGGCGTGTCAGTCGACGCAAGTGTTGACCGATACACCGCTTTCGCGAGCAAGTCCGCTCCCACATTTTTTGCGTTGTGTCAGCCTAAAAGCTCGCGCAGGACTTGAGTGAAGGCTCGCGCACTGTCTTCTTCCCCCGCATGCCGCCCATCGCGCACCACCCACTGGCCATTAACCAGCACGTCACGCACCTGACGATCACCGCCGGCAAACAACCAGCGATTCAGAATCCCGTCGCCATTGGCCGTCGCCAGGTACGGATCATTGCCATCGAGCACAATCCAGTCCGCCCGCTTACCGACTTCAAGCGCTCCAATTGGTTGCCCCAGTGCCTGAGCACCGCCCTCCAGCGCGGCGTCGTACAACGTGCGCCCGACCATCGGCTGATCCGCGCCATACAAGCGGTTGCGTCGTTGATCACGCAGACGCTGGCCGTATTCCAGCCAACGCAATTCTTCCACCACGCTGAGTGACACATGGCTGTCAGAGCCGATACCCAGGCGGCCACCTTGAGCGAGGAAGTCCACGGCCGGGAAAATCCCGTCGCCCAGGTTGGCCTCGGTGGTCAGGCACAAACCGGCGATGGCGCGACTCTTGGCCATTAGCGTGACTTCTTCCGGATTGGCGTGAGTGGCATGGACCAGGCACCAGCGTTGATCGACTTCGGTGTTTTCATAGAGCCATTGCAGGGGGCGGCGCCCGCTCCAGCTCAGGCAGTCATCGACTTCCTTTTGCTGCTCGGCGATGTGGATGTGCACCGGGCACTGCTTGTCACTGGCCGCCAGCACTTCGCTGATTTGCTGCGGGGTGACCGCGCGCAACGAGTGGAAGCACAGACCCAACGATTGCGCCTTTTGCTGTGCCAACAGCGGCTGCAAACGTGATTGCAGCTTCAAGTAGTTTTCGCTGCTGTTGATGAAGCGGCGCTGGCCGTCATTCGGGGGCTGGCCGCCGAAACCTGCATGGCTGTAGAGCACCGGCAGCAGCGTCAGGCCGATGCCGCTGTCACTGGCAGCCTGACTGATGCGCAACGCCAGTTCGGCCGGGTCGGCGTACGGCTGACCCTTGCTGTCGTGGTGTACGTAATGAAATTCGGCCACCGAGGTGTAACCGGCCTTGAGCATTTCGATGTACAGCTGTCGGGCGATCACGCCGAGTTGATCCGGGCTGATTTTTCCGACGAGCCGATACATCAGATCGCGCCAGGTCCAGAAACTGTCGTTGGGATTGCCGGCCACTTCGGCCAGCCCGGCCATCGCCCGCTGGAACGCGTGGGAGTGCAGATTGGGCATCCCCGGCAGCAACGGCCCGCTCAGCCGTTCGGCGCCCTCTGCGGTGGAATCGGCCTGGATTTGGGTCAACACGCCATCAGCGCTGACCTCAAGACGTACATGATTGGCCCATCCGTTAGGCAGCAGCGCGCGTTCGGCAAAGAAAGCGGACATGGTTCAGCACCCCATCGTGTGTTATTTGTATATACATATACAGACGTTTGCCTGCTCGGTAAACTCCGGCAAGCTAGCAACCTCTACCGACGAACAAGGATCCACCGTGCCGACTCCGCCTCCAGTTTCCCCGTTGGCCGCGAACATGGGCGACAGTCCGGCGCCCTTGTACGCGCGTGTCAAACAGATGATTACCCAGCAGATCGACAGCGGTAACTGGCCGCCGCACTACCGCGTGCCGTCGGAAAGCGAATTGGTCAATCAACTCGGTTTCAGCCGCATGACCATCAACCGCGCGCTGCGCGAGATGACCGCCGACGGCCTGTTGGTGCGCATGCAAGGTGTCGGCACTTTTGTCGCCGAACCGAAGAGCCAGTCCGCGCTGTTTGAAGTGCACAACATCGCTGATGAAATCGCCTCCCGTGGTCATCGCCATACTTGCCAGGTCATCACCCTTGAAGAAGAGGCCGCCGGTTCCGAGCGGGCGCTGGCGCTGGACATGCGCGAAGGGCAGAAAGTCTTTCACTCGCTGATCGTGCATTACGAAAACGACATCCCGGTGCAAATCGAGGACCGTTTCGTCAACGCGCTGGTCGCCCCGCAATACTTGAAGCAGGACTTCACCCTGCAAACGCCTTACGCCTACCTCAACCAGGTCGCGCCGCTGACCGAGGGCGAGCATGTGGTTGAAGCGATTCTTGCCGAGCCGTCGGAGTGCAAGTTGCTGCAGATCGAGAAAGGCGAGCCGTGCCTGCTGATTCGCCGCCGCACCTGGTCGGGGCGTCAACCGGTGACGGCTGCGCGTCTGATTCACCCAGGTTCTCGTCATCGTCTGGAAGGACGCTTTCATAAATGAATGGTTTGAAAGTTTTACGCGCCGAAGGCTACCCGCGCATGCCGTGGAAGAACGGCGGCGGCAGCACTGAAGAAATCACCCGCGATGCGGGCGCAGGTCTGGAGGGTTTTGGCTGGCGCCTATCGATTGCCGATATCGCGGAGTCGGGCGGTTTTTCGACCTTCGCCGGTTATCAACGGGTGATCACCGTGTTGCAGGGTGACGGCATGACCTTGTGTGTGGACGGTGACGACACCCAGCCTCTGTTACCCCTCGACCCGTTCGCTTTCGGAGGTGAAAGCCAAGTGTCCTGCACGTTGCTTGGCGGGGCGATTCGCGATTTCAACCTGATCTATGCTCCGCAGCGCTACAGCGCACGTTTGCAATGGCTGGACGGCGCGCAGCGGTTTTTCAGCTCGGCGGGGACGCTGCTGGTGTTCAGTGTCAGTGAGTTGCTGCAAGTGACAGTCGGTGAGGACAGGGCACAACTTGGCCGGCATGATTGCCTGCAACTGGACGGTAACACCGGGTTGGTTGAAATCTCCGTCGATGGCGGTTGCTGCGTAATCGAGCTGACAGCACGCTGACCTGAATCGGGTCACACATCCTGTCCATGTATTCACACTTCTTGTTTCCCCGGCGCACCAATTTGTTACCGAACGCCCCAGCGTGGCGCAACACCACGCTTTCGTAACCCTCTCGCAATGCCCCAAACACACCCCCGCGAAAAATTTAACCCACGCCAGAACCCTTGATTCAGGCGTCCTCCAGCCTCGTCCGCTATGTTTCTTGAGCCGCCCTTCAACAAGTTGGCCGCTTGATTGCATATGCTTGTATGTACAAGTAAAGACGTATGCGTATGAGTCGCTCGAGACTCTCTGCAGCGTCCACTGATTCGCTTGCGCGCATTGAAGCGCACAGGCTGCTTGCCCACTGCCAGGGTTGGTTTGAATTGATCGCTGAGGAGTCTTTTTCGTGACTGACAACAAAATGACCGCTGCCCCTTTTACAAAGCACCGTGACGTCGAAATCCGTGCCGCACGCGGTAACAAGCTGACCGCCAAAAGCTGGCTGACCGAAGCGCCGCTGCGCATGCTGATGAACAACCTTGATCCGCAAGTGGCCGAGAACCCGAAAGAACTGGTGGTCTACGGTGGCATCGGTCGTGCGGCGCGTAACTGGGAGTGCTACGACAAGATCGTCGAGAGCCTGACCAATCTCAATGACGACGAGACCCTGCTGGTGCAATCCGGCAAGCCGGTCGGCGTGTTCAAGACTCACAGCAACGCCCCGCGCGTACTGATCGCCAACTCCAACCTCGTCCCGCACTGGGCGAGCTGGGAGCATTTCAACGAACTCGACGCCAAAGGCCTGGCCATGTACGGCCAGATGACCGCCGGCAGCTGGATCTACATCGGCAGCCAGGGCATCGTCCAGGGCACCTACGAAACCTTCGTTGAGGCCGGTCGTCAGCACTACAACGACAACCTTACCGGCAAGTGGGTCCTGACCGCCGGGCTGGGCGGCATGGGTGGCGCTCAGCCTCTGGCCGCAACCCTGGCCGGCGCTTGCTCGCTGAACATCGAATGCCAGCAGGTCAGCATCGATTTCCGCCTGAAAAGCCGTTACGTCGACGAGCAAGCCACTGACCTCGACGACGCCCTGGCGCGCATCGACAAGTACACCAAAGAAGGTAAAGCGATTTCCATCGCGCTGCTGGGCAACGCCGCTGAAATTTTGCCGGAACTGGTCAAGCGTGGCGTGCGCCCGGACATGGTCACCGACCAGACCAGCGCCCACGACCCACTCAACGGCTACCTGCCGGCCGGCTGGAGCTGGGACGAATACCGCGCCCGCGCCAAGACCGAACCTGCCGCTGTGATCAAAGCCGCCAAGCAGTCGATGGCCGTGCACGTCAAAGCGATGCTGGAATTCCAGAAGCAAGGCATCCCGACCTTCGACTACGGCAACAACATCCGTCAGATGGCTCAGGAAGAAGGTGTTGAAAACGCATTCGACTTCCCGGGTTTCGTACCGGCCTATATCCGTCCGCTGTTCTGCCGTGGCATCGGTCCGTTCCGTTGGGCGGCCCTGTCGGGCGATCCACAGGATATTTACAAAACCGACGCCAAGGTCAAAGAGTTGATCCCGGACGACGCCCACCTGCACAACTGGCTGGACATGGCCCGTGAGCGCATCAGCTTCCAGGGCTTGCCGGCGCGTATCTGCTGGGTTGGCCTGGGCCTGCGCGCCAAGCTGGGTCTGGCATTCAACGAAATGGTCCGTAGCGGCGAGTTGTCGGCGCCGATCGTGATCGGTCGTGATCACCTCGATTCCGGCTCGGTGGCCAGCCCGAATCGTGAAACCGAATCGATGCAGGACGGTTCCGACGCCGTGTCCGACTGGCCTCTGCTCAACGCTCTGCTCAACACCGCGAGCGGCGCGACCTGGGTGTCCCTGCACCACGGCGGCGGCGTGGGCATGGGCTTCTCCCAGCACTCGGGCATGGTGATTGTCTGCGACGGTACGGACGAAGCGGCCGAGCGTATCGCCCGCGTGCTGCACAACGACCCGGCCACGGGTGTCATGCGTCACGCCGATGCCGGTTACCAGATCGCCATCGACTGCGCCAAGGAACAGGGCCTGAACCTGCCGATGATTACCGGTCAATAAACGCAACTCTGTGGGAAATGCTTTGGGTGGGGGTGGGCTTGCTCACGAATGCGGTGGATCAATCAGCACATGTTTCGAATGTGCCGACCCCTTCGCGAGCAAGCCCGCTCCCACCAAAAGCAACCCACGCAAGACGCTCAGTGAACTCGAATAACAATCCACAGAGGTTGAATCATGGCTGTTAACCCTGATCGTGCAGGCAACAAACCGTTGATCGAAAGGCGTTCGATCGACTACATCCCGGAAGCGGAAAGACACGGTCGTCTGTTTAGCCAATTCACCCTGTGGATGGGTGCCAACCTGCAAATCACCGCGATTGTCACCGGGGCGTTGGCCGTGGTGCTGGGCGGTGATGTGTTCTGGTCGTTGATCGGTCTGTTGATCGGTCAACTGCTGGGCGGCGGGGTGATGGCACTGCATGCGGCGCAAGGGCCGAAGCTCGGTCTGCCGCAGATGATTTCCAGCCGTGTGCAGTTCGGCGTTTATGGCGCGGCCATCCCGATTGTGTTGGTGTGCCTGATGTACCTGGGTTTCACCGCTACGGGCACGGTGCTTTCCGGCCAGGCGCTGGGCCAGTTGTTTGGCGTCAGCGACAGCATCGGCATTCTGATCTTCGCCAGTGTCATCGTGCTGGTCACGGTGATGGGTTATCGGGTGATCCACTGGATTGGCCGCGTCGCCAGCGTCATTGGCGTGATTGCTTTCGTATTTCTGTTCTGGCGTCTGATGAGCCAGACCGACGTCGGTGCACTCCTGCAAATCCGTCACTTTAGCTGGAGCAGTTTTTTGCTGGCGGTGTCGCTCGCGGCGTCCTGGCAGATCGCTTTCGGCCCTTACGTGGCGGACTACTCACGCTACCTGCCGAGCAAGACGTCAGCGGTGAAAACCTTTTTCGCTGCGGGCGCCGGTTCGGTGATTGGCGCACAAGTGGCGATGATCCTTGGTGTGTTCGCTGCCGCTTCAGCCAACGGCCAGTTCGCCGGCCATGAAGTGGCTTATATCGTCGGTCTGGGCGGAACCGGTGCCACCGCTGCGTTGCTGTATTTCAGCATCGCGTTCGGCAAGGTCACCATCTCGACGCTGAACTCCTACGGCAGCTTCATGTGCATCGCGACCATCATCAGCGGTTTCCGTGGCCACCTGACGGTGTCGCGCTTGCAGCGTCTGGTTTTCGTGGTGGTCATCGTCGGGGCGGCAACGCTGATCGCATTGCTCGGTCAGCACTCGTTCCTCGGTGCGTTCAAGTCCTTCATTCTGTTCCTGCTGGCGTTTTTCACGCCTTGGAGCGCGATCAACCTGGTCGACTACTACTGCATCACCCGCGAGCGCTATGACGTGCCGGCACTGGCCGATCCAAATGGTCGCTACGGCCGCTGGAACGTCCTCGGTATCAGCGTCTATGTGTTCGGTGTGCTGGTGCAACTGCCGTTCATTTCCACCAAGTTCTACACCGGCCCGCTGGTGGCCGCCCTCGGCGATGTGGATATTTCCTGGATCATCGGCCTGGTGCTGCCCGCCGCCCTTTATTACGTGTGCGCAAAAAAATGGCACAGCACGGTGCCCGATCACCTGATTCTGCCGGTCGAGCAGGACAGCCATGCACAACCTGAGAAAAACAGGGCCAGTCGCGCTGCGGCGCAGGCCTGATTGGACGTGGACAGGGCTGGATGCCTCTTGACTGCCGTAAGCCCAACTCATGATTAGGAGCGTCACGACAATGAAATCGAACAAGACCCTGCTGACCACACTGCTTTCGATGGGCCTGCTCGCCAGTGCCGGCGCCACCCAGGCGGCCGGCTGGTGCGAATCGGGCAAACCGGTGAAATTCGCCGGGCTGAACTGGGAAAGCGCCATGCTGCTGACTGACGTGCTGCAAGTGGTGCTGGAGAAAGGTTACGACTGCAAGACCGATAGCTTGCCGGGCAACTCCATCACCATGGAAAACGCCCTGAGCAGCAACGACATTCAAGTGTTCGCCGAAGAATGGGTCGGCCGCAGCGAGGTCTGGAACAAGGCCGAGAAGGCCGGCAAGGTCGTTGGTGTCGGCGCGCCGATCGTGGGCGCCGTTGAAGGCTGGTACGTGCCGCGCTACGTGATCGAAGGCGACGCCAAGCGCAAGCTTGAGCCCAAAGCCCCGGACCTGAAAAACATCGCAGACCTGGGCAAATACGCCGCCGTGTTCAAGGACGCTGAAGAACCTTCCAAAGGCCGTTTCTACAACTGCCCGGCTGGCTGGACCTGCGAACTGGACAACAGCGAAATGCTCAAAAGCTATGGTCTGGAAAGCAGCTACACCAACTTCCGTCCGGGCACCGGCCCGGCGCTGGATGCGGCGGTGTTGTCGAGCTACAAGCGTGGTGAACCGATCCTGTTCTACTACTGGTCGCCGACCCCGCTGATGGGCCAGATCGACGCGGTCAAGCTCGAAGAAAAACCGGGCGTCGACAAGACAGTGAGCATCAAGGTCGGCCTGTCGAAAACCTTCCACGAGCAAGCCCCGGAACTGGTGGCCGTGCTGGAAAAGGTCAACCTGCCGATCGACCTGCTGAACCAGAACCTGGGACGCATGGCGAAGGAACGTATCGAGTCGCCGAAACTGGCGAAAATCTTCCTCAAGGAACATCCTGAAGTCTGGCACAAGTGGGTGAGCGACGACGCCGCCAGGAAAATCGACGCGGCCTTGTAGGTTGAGCTTCTCCGGCTGCCGGCATCGGCAGTCGGACGCTTGATCGCAACCCCTTGATTGAGAGTCTCTTATGTTTCCCGAAAGCTTTACCTTTTCCATCGCCGACTGGGTCAACGGTTGGGTCGATTCGCTGGTCACCAACTACGGCGATGTGTTCCGCCATATCTCCGACACGCTGCTGTGGGCCATCGTCAACCTCGAAGGCATGCTGCGTGCAGCACCCTGGTGGTTGATGCTGGCGATCGTCGGCGCCGTGGCCTGGCACGCCACACGCAAAGTGGCGACCACCGCGGTGATCGTCGGTTTGCTGTTTCTGGTGGGCGCTGTCGGCCTGTGGGACAAGCTCATGCAAACCCTGGCGCTGATGATGGTCGCGACGATCATTTCGGTGCTGATCGGCATCCCGCTGGGGATTCTCTCGGCACGCAGCAATCGCCTGCGTTCGGTGTTGATGCCGCTGCTCGACATCATGCAAACCATGCCCAGCTTCGTGTACCTGATCCCGGTGCTGATGCTGTTCGGTCTGGGCAAGGTGCCGGCGATTTTCGCGACCGTCATCTACGCCGCACCACCGCTGATTCGCCTGACTGATCTGGGCATTCGCCAGGTCGACGGCGAGGTGATGGAGGCCATCAACGCTTTCGGCGCCAACCGCTGGCAGCAACTGTTCGGCGTGCAACTGCCGCTGGCCCTGCCAAGCATCATGGCCGGGATCAACCAGACCACCATGATGGCCCTGTCGATGGTGGTGATCGCCTCGATGATCGGTGCCCGGGGTCTGGGTGAAGACGTACTGGTGGGCATTCAGACCCTCAACGTCGGACGCGGCCTCGAAGCCGGTCTGGCGATCGTGATTCTCGCAGTGGTCATCGACCGCATTACTCAGGCATACGGTCGGCCACGGCATGAGGTGAGCAAATGAACGACGCAACCGTGAGCAAGATCGAAGTCAAAAACGTCTTCAAGATTTTCGGCAACCGTGCCAAGGACGCACTGGCGATGGTCGGCCAGGGCAAGACCAAGGATCAGGTACTGAGCGAAACCGGTTGCGTGGTCGGGGTCAATGACCTGTCGCTGAGCATCGGCACCGGCGAGATCTTCGTGATCATGGGCCTGTCCGGCTCGGGCAAATCGACCCTGGTGCGCCACTTCAATCGTCTGATCGACCCGACCAGCGGCGCGATCCTGGTCGACGGCGTGGACATCCTGCAATACGACATGGATGCCCTGCGCGAATTTCGTCGGCACAAGATCAGCATGGTGTTCCAGAGCTTCGGCCTGCTGCCGCACAAGACCGTCCTCGACAACGTCGCCTACGGCCTGAAAGTGCGTGGCGAGAGCAAGCAGATGTGTAACGAGCGTGCGCTGCACTGGATCAATACCGTGGGCCTCAAGGGCTACGAAAACAAATACCCGCACCAACTGTCCGGTGGCATGCGCCAGCGTGTCGGCCTGGCCCGGGCTCTGGCGGCGGACACCGACATCATCCTGATGGACGAAGCGTTCAGCGCCCTGGATCCGTTGATCCGCGCCGAGATGCAAGACCAGTTGCTGGAGCTGCAAAAGACCCTGCACAAGACCATCGTCTTCATCACCCACGACCTCGACGAAGCCGTGCGCATCGGGAATCGCATTGCAATTCTCAAGGATGGCAAGCTGATTCAGGTCGGCACGCCAAGAGAAATCCTGCATTCGCCGGCTGATGAATATGTCGACCGGTTCGTGCAGCGGCGGGCGGCGGTGGTTTAGGCAGTTTTGTGTTGGCTGGTCCGGCCCCTTCGCGAGCAAGCCCGCTCCCACATTTGGAATGCGTCCCCTGTGGGAGCGGGCTTGCTCGCGAAGGCGTCGGTAAAGCTGCATCAATATTACGGTTGAGGTTTTAGATGTCCCAGGCTGAAAAAATCGTTATCACTGGCAGCCCCCTGCGTTGGCAGGACGTGGTCGCCGTCGCCCGGCACGGCGCGCAATTGGAGTTGTCGAGCGAGACCTGGGCGCGCATCGAAAACGCTCAGGGTATCGTCCAGCGCATCGTCGAAAGCGGCGAGCGCGCGTATGGCGTCAACACTGGTCTGGGCGGGTTGTCCAACGTCTCGCTCAAAGACGAACAACTCAGCCAGTTGTCGCGCAATACCTTGCTCAGCCACGCCTGCGGCGTTGGTCCGGTACTGCCTGACGAACAGACCCGCGCGATCATCTGCGCGGCGATCCACAACTACAGCCACGGCAAATCCGGCATTCATCGGCGGGTGGTCGAAGGGCTGCTGGCGCTGCTCAATCGCGGCATCACCCCGCAAGTGCCGTCGCAAGGTTCGGTGGGTTACCTGACCCACATGGCACACATCGGCATCGCGCTGCTGGGCGTGGGCAATGTCAGCTATCGCGGCCAGATCACCTCGGCGCAACAGGCGTTGGCCGAAGAGGGGCTGCAACCGGTGCCACTGGGGGCGAAGGACGGTTTGTGCCTGGTCAACGGCACGCCTTGCATGACCGGCCTCAGTTGCCTGGCGATTGCCGATGCCACGCGTCTGCTGCAATGGGCCGACGTGATCGGCGCGATGAGTTTCGAAGCCCAGCGCGGACAGATTGCGGCGTTCGATGCCGAGATCATCGCGCTCAAGCCGCACCCGGGCATGCAGCAGGTTGGTGTCAATCTGCGCGCCCTGCTCGACGGCAGTGAAGTGATCGCCTCAAGCAAAGGCATTCGCACGCAGGACGCCTTGAGTATCCGTTCGATCCCGCAGGTGCATGGCGCCGCGCGCGATCAACTGGCGCACGCGATCAAGCAGGTCGAAGCCGAACTCAACGGCTGCACTGACAATCCGTTGCTGCTCGGTACGCCGGATAACTTCCGGGTCATGTCGCAAGCCAATCCGCACGGCCAGTCGGTGGCGATGGCGGCGGATCTGCTGGCAATCGCCATGGCCGAAATCGGCTCGATTGCCGAACGTCGTCTCGATCGCTTGGTCAACCCGCACGTCAGCGGTTTGCCGGCGTTTCTGGTGGCCAACCCGGGGGTGAACTCGGGGATGATGATCGTGCAATACGTCGCCGCGTCGCTGTGTGCCGAAAACCGTCAATTGGCGCAGCCGGCGGTGCTCGACAACTACATCACCTCAGGCTTGCAGGAAGACCACCTGAGCATGGGCACCAACGCTGCGCTGAAGCTGCACCGCGCCCTGGAAAACTGCACGCAGATCCTCGCCATCGAATATCTGCTGGCGGCGCAGGCGTTTGAATTCTTGAAAGAGCAGCGTTTTGGCGCGGGCACTGATATCGCGTGGCGCCTGCTGCGTGAGAAAGTCCCGGCCTACGATCAGGACCGCTGGCTGGCGCCGGATATCGCCGCTGCTGCGAGCGTTTTGAAAGATACGAACGCGCTGCACAACGTCTTACCGAATCTGCACTGACAAACACCCATACCAGCGTGCCAAGGCGCGGATCGTCCACAAGACGAGAAACGACGGATAACGGAATGCTCCGGAGCGACTGGTAGTTAATAACAAACTCTCAAAAGGAGCATTTAAATGACTGCGCTGAACCTGATCCCCGGCCAACTGAGCCTGGCCCAACTGCGTGATGTTTTTCAAAACCCGGTCAAGCTGACCCTCGACAACAGTGCATCAACGCAGATCGAAGCCAGCGTTGCCTGCGTCGAGCAGATCCTCGCCGAGAACCGCACAGCCTACGGCATCAACACCGGTTTCGGCCTGCTGGCCTCGACCCGCATCGCCAGCGAAGACCTGGAAAACCTTCAGCGTTCGCTGGTGTTGTCCCATGCCGCCGGTGTCGGTGAGCCGATCAGCGATGCGCTGGTGCGGCTGGTTATGGTGCTCAAGGTCAACAGCCTCAGCCGTGGTTTCTCCGGCATCCGCCGTGTGGTGATCGATGCGCTGATCGCGCTGATCAACGCCGAGGTTTATCCGCACATTCCGCTCAAGGGGTCGGTGGGCGCATCCGGCGACCTCGCGCCACTGGCGCACATGTCGCTGGTGCTGCTGGGCGAGGGCAAGGCGCGGCACAAGGGCGAGTGGATGGAGGCGACCGAAGCGCTGAAAGTCGCCGGTCTGACGCCGCTGACGCTGGCGGCGAAGGAAGGTCTGGCGCTGCTCAACGGTACTCAGGTGTCTACTGCGTTTGCGCTGCGCGGTCTGTTTGAAGGTGAAGACCTGTTCGCTGGCGCCTTGGCGCTGGGCGGTTTGACGGTTGAAGCGGTGCTCGGTTCGCGCTCGCCGTTCGACGCGCGTATCCACGCCGCCCGTGGTCAGAAAGGCCAGATTGACGCCGCTGCCGCTTACCGTGATCTGCTCGGTGAGCGCAGCGAAGTATCCGACTCGCACCAGAACTGCGAAAAGGTTCAAGACCCTTACTCGCTGCGCTGCCAGCCGCAAGTCATGGGCGCGTGCCTGACCCAGTTCCGTCAAGCGGCTGAAGTGCTGGCGATCGAAGCCAACGCCGTGTCGGATAACCCGTTGGTGTTCGCCGCTGAAGGCGATGTGATTTCCGGCGGTAACTTCCACGCCGAACCGGTTGCCATGGCCGCTGACAACATGGCCCTGGCCATCGCTGAAATCGGCTCGCTGAGCGAACGCCGCATCTCGCTGATGATGGACAAGCACATGTCGCAACTGCCGCCGTTCCTGGTGGCCAATGGCGGCGTGAACTCCGGTTTCATGATCGCCCAGGTGACGGCGGCAGCGCTGGCCAGCGAAAACAAGGCGCTGTCCCATCCGCACTCGGTGGACAGCCTGCCGACGTCGGCCAACCAGGAAGACCACGTCTCGATGGCCCCGGCGGCCGGCAAGCGTCTGTGGGAAATGGCCGAGAACACCCGCGGGATTCTTGCGGTGGAGTGGCTGGCGGCGGCGCAGGGCCTGGACTTGCGTAACGGTCTGAAAACCTCGGCGAAGCTGGAACAGGCCCGGGCGATTTTGCGTAAAGAAGTGCCGTTCTATGAGAAGGATCGGTTCTTTGCGCCGGACATCAATGCCGCGACTGAGTTGTTGGCATCGCGTTGCTTGAGCGAGCTGGTTCCTGCCAGGCTTTTGCCGAGCCTGTGATGGCCTTTTCCCGAGCAAGCCCGCTCCCACAGGGAAACGCATTCCAAATGTGGGAGCGGGCGTACTCGCGAATCGATTTTGAACAAGACGAGGACTTGGGATGAAAACCCTCTGGCAACACTGCCACGTCGCAACCATGGCGCAAGGCGTCTACTCGATCATCGAGGATGCGGCCATCGTGACGTCCGGTGCGCACATCGAGTGGATCGGCCCGCGCAATCAATTGCCATCCGGCGAATACCCGGCGGTCAATGACTTGCAAGGCGCGTGGGTCACCCCCGGCCTGATCGACTGCCACACCCACACGGTGTTCGGCGGCAACCGCAGCGGCGAGTTCGAAAAGCGCCTGCAAGGCGTTAGCTACGCCGAGATCGCCGCGGCCGGCGGTGGCATCGCCAGCACCGTACGTGCGACGCGCGAAGCGAGCGAAGACGAATTGTTCGCCAGTGCCGCCAAACGCTTGAAAAGCCTGATGCGTGACGGCGTGACCACGGTCGAGATGAAATCTGGCTACGGCCTCGATCTGGCCAATGAGCGCAAGATCCTGCGGGTGATTCGGCGTCTGGCTGCCGAACTGCCGATCAGCGTGCGCAGTACCTGTCTGGCCGCACATGCGCTACCGCCGGAATACAAGGATCGCGCTGACGATTACATCGATCTGGTCTGCACCCAGATGCTGCCAGCGTTGGCCGCCGAAGGTTTGGTTGATGCCGTGGATGCGTTTTGCGAATACCTGGCGTTCTCGCCGGAACAGGTGGAGCGCGTGTTCATCGCCGCCCACAAACTGGGTCTGCCGGTGAAGCTGCACGCCGAGCAATTGTCCTCGCTGCACGGCTCCAGTCTGGCGGCGCGCTACCACGCGTTGTCGGCCGATCACCTGGAGTTCATGGACGAAGCCGACGCCATCGCCATGGCCGAATCCGACACGGTCGCGGTGCTGTTGCCGGGCGCGTTCTACTTCCTGCGTGAGACCCAACTGCCGCCGATGGAAGCCTTGCGCAAGCACAAAGTGAAGATCGCCATCGCCAGCGACCTCAACCCCGGCACTTCGCCGGCGCTGTCGTTGCGCCTGATGCTCAACATGGCGTGCACCTGTTTTCGCATGACCCCGGAAGAAGCCTTGGCCGGCGCGACGATTCATGCGGCGCAAGCGCTGGGCATGGCTGACACCCACGGTTCGCTGGAAGTCGGCAAGGTTGCGGATTTCGTCGCCTGGCACATTGATCGTCCGGCGGACCTGGCCTATTGGCTCGGTGGTGATCTGGACAAACGCGTCGTGCGTCACGGCGTCGAATCAAGTCTGTAGGAGAACGGATGTGGATAAGGTTCTGAGTTTCAAACAAGGTCGTGTGCCGCTGCTGATCAGCATGCCTCACGCGGGGCTGCGTCTGACGCCTGCGGTCGAGGCTGGCCTGATCCCTGATGCGAAAAGCCTGCCGGACACCGACTGGCATATTCCTCAGTTGTACGATTTTGCCGAAGAACTGGGCGCCAGCACTTTGGCAGCCGAATATTCGCGTTTCGTCATCGACCTGAACCGGCCGTCTGACGACACGCCGCTGTACGCCGGCGCCACCACCGGGCTGTACCCGGCGACGCTGTTCGATGGCATCCCGTTGTTCAAGGAAGGCCAGGCGCCTTCCAAAGAAGAACGCGCGACGTACCTTGAGCAAATCTGGACGCCGTACCACCGCACCCTGCAGGAAGAACTGGCGCGGTTGAAGGCCGAATTCGGTTACGCGTTGCTGTTCGACGCGCACTCGATCCGCTCGATCATCGCGCACCTGTTCGACGGCAAACTGCCAGACTTCAACCTCGGCACCTTCAATGGCGCCAGTTGTGATCGGCAACTGGCCACGCAACTGGAAGCGATCTGCGCCCGCCACGGCGAGTACAGCCACGTCCTGAACGGACGCTTCAAGGGCGGCCACATCACTCGCCATTACGGCAACCCGGCCGAGAACATCCACGCCGTGCAACTGGAACTGTGTCAGTGCACTTACATGGAGGAGTTCGAACCGTTCCGCTATCGCGCCGACCTGGCCGAGCCGACGCAAGTGGTGCTCAAGGAATTGCTGCAGGGCTATCTGGCCTGGGCAAAGTCTCACTACACCGCATAACCCACTGTGGGAGCGGGCTTGCTCGCGAAGGCGTCACATCAGTCAACATATGGGTTGAATGACACACCGCTTTCGCGCGCAAGCCCGCTCCCACTCGGTTTATCGGCAGCAGAAAAATCGCGGTAGTGCACAGGCATGCTCATTGACGTAAATCGGGTTTATGATGCCCAACGGCAGAATAATAGAAGTCCCCCCAGGGATGACCTCGACCCCTTACGGAGCGCGCAATGCAGACTTTGTTCCCGCAGATCAAACCTCACGCCCGGCACGATCTGGCTGTCGACGACACGCATACGCTGTACGTCGACGAGAGCGGTTCACCGCAAGGCTTGCCGGTCGTGTTCATCCACGGCGGCCCTGGCGCCGGTTGCGATGCTCAGAGCCGACGCTATTTCGATCCGAACCTGTACCGCATCGTCACTTTCGACCAGCGCGGTTGCGGACGCTCCACCCCGCACGCCAGCCTGGAAAACAACACCACTTGGGATCTGGTCGCCGACCTTGAGCGCATCCGCCAGCACCTGGGCATCGAAAAATGGGTGTTGTTCGGTGGTTCGTGGGGTTCGACCCTGGCGCTGGCCTATGCACAAACCCATCCGGAGCGTGTGCATGGCTTGATCCTGCGCGGGATCTTTCTCTGCCGCCCGCAGGAAATCGAGTGGTTCTATCAGGCTGGCGCCAGCCGTCTGTTCCCCGATTACTGGCAGGACTACATCGCGCCGATCCCGCTGGACGAACGCGACGACCTGCTCAGCGCTTTCCACAAGCGCCTGACCGGCAACGACCAGATCGCCCAGATGCACGCCGCCAAAGCCTGGTCGACCTGGGAAGGGCGCACCGCGACCCTGCGGCCGAACCCGCTGGTGGTCGATCGGTTCTCCGAGCCGCAGCGCGCGCTGTCGATTGCGCGGATCGAATGCCACTACTTCACCAACAATGCCTTCCTTGAACCGAACCAACTGATTCGCGACATGGGCAAGATCGCTCACTTGCCGGGCGTGATCATTCACGGTCGTTACGATGTGATCTGCCCACTGGATAACGCCTGGGAATTGCATCAGGCGTGGCCGAACAGCGAGTTGCAGGTGATTCGCGACGCCGGTCATGCGGCGTCCGAACCGGGTATCACCGACGCGCTGGTGCGCGCCGCGGGCAACATGGCCCAGCGCCTGCTCGACCTGCCGCCCGAAGAAGCATGAAGGGCCTGTTACAGCGAGTGCGTGGCGCTCGCGTAGAGGTGGCGGGCGAAATAGTGGGTGCGGTCGATCAGGGGTTGCTGGTTCTGGTGGCGATCGAGCCCGACGACACGCGTGTCAGCGCCGACAAACTTCTGCATAAGCTGCTTAACTATCGGGTATTCAGCGACGCCGAGGGCAAGATGAATTTGTCCTTGACGGACGTGGGAGGCGGGTTGCTGCTGGTCTCTCAGTTCACCCTGGCCGCCGACACCAAAAGCGGGTTGCGGCCGAGCTTTTCAACGGCGGCGCCACCGGCTCTGGGTGAGGAATTGTTCGACTATCTATTAAGCAAAGCGAAACAGGTGCATGGCACTGTGGCATCAGGTAGATTCGGCGCCGATATGCAGGTGCATTTGGTCAACGATGGCCCGGTTACCTTTTTGTTACAGACCTGAAAACACCGGAAACACCTTCTTTAGGAAATTTCGACTGTTTTTAGGGTGTTTTCGCGATAAATACTTTGCTAGCCCTGATGCGTTGTCACGCGGGCTACTAGATAATCGCGCGCTATGGGGATCAGCGTTCGTTGGTCCATTTTTGACTTAGGTAGAGACTTGTCTGGATCCGATTGGGGAATCATTTTGCCCCAGCGGAGTCGGAACAATGCTCGCCAACCTGGCATATAGATAGCTGGCCGTTGGTTTTTTGATCTGTTTTCGGCGAGGGTTGCTCGTGATTGTTAGTCCCTGTAATGCAGCAAAATTGTCTGCCAAACGCGTTCGAAGTGCTTTGGTAGCGGGCTCCGCGCTCCTGTGCCTGCTCAGCGCCAGTCAGCTTTGGGCGTTCAATCTTGACGATGTATCGGCCAAGGCTAAAGAGCTGGCCGGACAGAAGTTCGAAGCCCCCCGCAGCAACCTGCCGAACGAATTCCGCGACATGAAATTCGCGGACTATCAGAAAATCCGCTTCCTCACCGAAAAGGCTGAGTGGGCTGATCAGAAGACCCCGTTCAAACTGTCCTTCTATCACCAGGGTATGCACTTCGATACACCGGTGAAAATCAACGAAATCACGGCTAACACCGTCGAAGAGATCAAATACGATCCTTCGCGTTTCGATTTCGGCGATCTGAAATTCGATCCCAAGGCCACCGATAAACTCGGTTATGCCGGTTTCCGTGTGCTGTACCCGATCAACAAGGCCGACAAGCAAGACGAAATCATGACCATGCTGGGCGCGAGCTACTTCCGCGTCGTCGGCAAGGGGCACACCTATGGGCTGTCGGCGCGTGGCCTGGCCATCGACACCGCATTGCCGTCGGGCGAAGAGTTTCCGCGTTTTCGCGAGTTCTGGATTGAACAGCCCAAGCCGGCTGACAAGCATCTGGTGATCTACGCCCTGCTGGATTCGCCGCGTGCCACCGGCGCCTATCGTCTGATCCTGCGTCCGGGCAGCGACACCATTGTCGACGTCAAGGCGCAGATGTTCCTGCGTGACAAGGTCGGCAAACTGGGCATCGCCCCGTTGACCAGCATGTTCCTGTTCGGCGCCAACCAGCCGTCCAAAGTCCTCAACTACCGTCGAGAACTGCACGACTCCAGCGGTCTGTCGATCCATGCCGGCAATGGCGAGTGGATCTGGCGTCCGCTGAACAACCCTAAACACCTGGCCGTGAGCAACTTCAGCGTCGACAACCTGCGCGGTTTCGGTCTGCTGCAACGTGGCCGTGACTTCAGCCACTACGAAGACCTCGACGACCGCTACGACAAGCGCCCAAGCGCCTGGATCGAGCCGAAGGGCGATTGGGGCAAGGGCACCGTTGATCTGGTAGAGATTCCGACCGCCGACGAAACCAACGACAACATCGTTGCGTTCTGGAGCCCGGAAAAAATGCCGGAGCCGGGCCAGCCACTGGACTTCGCCTACCGCATGCACTGGACCATGGATGAAGCCGCGATTCACGCACCGGACAGCGCCTGGGTTGCGCAGACGCTGCGTTCGACCGGTGACGTCAAGCAGTCGAATCTGATCCGTCAACCCGATGGCAGCGTTGCCTACCTGGTCGACTTCGAAGGTCCATCGCTGGCGGCGCTGGCCCCGGATGCCGACGTTCGCAGCCAGGTCAGCGTCGGTGACAACGCCGAACTGGTTGAAAACAGCGTGCGCTACAACCCTGAAACCAAGGGCTGGCGCTTGACCCTGCGGATGAAAATCAAGGACGCGAGCAAGTCGACCGAAATGCGTGCCGCCCTGGTGCAGCCATTGGTAACCGCTGATCTGGCCAAGTCGGCCGTGCCGACGTCCAACTCCTCCGTTGCCAAAGCCGACAAGGTGGCCGCCAAGCAACAAGCGAAAGCCGACAAGGAAGCCAAGGCAGCCGAGGCCAAACAGGCAGATGCCAAGCCAGACGCAGAGGCCAAGGACAAGGCCAATAAAGACGCCAAGCAGCCAGCCGCTGCGGACGCGGCCCCAGCCACACCGGAATCGGCACCGACTGAAGAAGTCCTGACCGAGACCTGGAGCTATCAGTTGCCTGCCGATGAGTAACTCTCAAGTACAGCCAGAGACTCTGTCCGAGTATCTGGCGCATCTGCCGATGACCGACGAGCAGCGCGCGGAACTCGCGGGTTGCCAGTCGTTCAGCGAGTTGCATGAACGCCTGTCATCCTCGACGTTCGACGCGCCGACCGAAGCCGCCCAGGCTTCGGTGGGCAAGCGCCTGACCCTGAGCACGGCCGAAGCGCTGGAAGATGCGCAAATGCTGGTGCTCGACGCCAGCGGCCGGATCAGCCTCAAGGCCACGCCGCCGATTCGTCGCACCAAGGTCGTGCCGGAGCCTTGGCGTACCAATGTTCTGGTGCGTGGCTGGCGCCGCTTGACCGGCCGCACCAACCCGCCGCAACCGCCCAAAGACGAAAACGTACTGCCGGCCGCGCGCTGGCGTACCGTCGGTTCGATCCGCCGCTACATTCTGTTGCTGCTGATGCTCGGCCAGACCATCGTTGCCGGCTGGTACATGAAAGGCATCATGCCGTACCAGGGCTGGTCGTTCGTCGACCTCGACGAAGTCCTGCACCAGCCGCTGCTGCAAACGGCCACGCAAGTGCTGCCGTATGCGCTGCAAACCAGCATCCTGATTCTGTTCGGGATTCTGTTCTGCTGGGTGTCTGCCGGTTTCTGGACCGCACTGATGGGCTTTCTCGAATTGCTCACCGGTCACGATAAATACCGCATCTCCGGCAAAAGCGCCGGCAACGAGCCGATTCCAAAAGATGCGCGCACCGCACTGGTGATGCCGATCTGCAACGAAGACGTGCCTCGGGTGTTTGCCGGTCTGCGTGCGACGTTCGAATCGGTGGCCGCTACCGGTGACCTGGATCGTTTCGACTTCTTCGTGCTCAGCGACAGTAACGACACCGACATCTGCGTGGCCGAGCAACAAGCCTGGCTGGACGTCTGCCGCGAAGCCAAAGGCTTCGGCAAGATTTTCTATCGCCGCCGACGCCGCCGTGTGAAACGCAAGAGCGGCAACCTCGACGACTTCTGCCGTCGCTGGGGCGGTGACTACAAGTACATGGTCGTGCTCGACGCCGACTCGGTCATGAGCGGCGAGTGCCTGACCAGTCTGGTGCGCTTGATGGAAGCCACGCCGGACGCCGGGATTATCCAGACCGCGCCGCGTGCGTCGGGCATGGACACCCTGTATGCGCGCATGCAGCAGTTCGCGACCCGCGTGTATGGCCCGTTGTTCACTGCCGGTCTGCACTTCTGGCAGTTGGGTGAATCCCATTACTGGGGTCACAACGCGATCATCCGCATGAAGCCGTTCATCGACCACTGCGCCCTGGCGCCGTTGCCGGGCAAAGGCGCGTTTTCCGGGGCGATCCTGTCTCACGACTTCGTGGAAGCGGCGCTGATGCGGCGTGCCGGCTGGGGCGTGTGGATTGCCTACGACCTGCCGGGCAGCTACGAAGAGTTGCCGCCCAACCTGCTCGACGAACTCAAGCGTGACCGTCGCTGGTGCCACGGCAACCTGATGAACTTCCGACTGTTCCTGGTCAAAGGCATGCACCCGGTGCACCGTGCGGTGTTCCTGACGGGCGTGATGTCGTACCTGTCGGCGCCGTTGTGGTTCTTCTTCCTGGTGCTGTCCACCGCGCTGCTGGCGGTGAACACGCTGATGGAGCCGCAATACTTCCTCGAACCGCGCCAGCTCTATCCGCTGTGGCCACAATGGCACCCGGAAAAGGCAATCGCGCTGTTCTCGACCACGATCGTGCTGCTGTTCCTGCCGAAGTTGTTGAGCATCATCCTGATCTGGGCCAAGGGCGCGAAAGAGTTCGGCGGCAAGTTCAAAGTGACGCTGTCGATGCTGCTGGAGATGCTGTTCTCCATGCTGCTGGCGCCGGTGCGGATGATTTTCCACACCCGTTTCGTACTGGCTGCGTTCCTGGGGTGGGCCGCCACCTGGAACTCGCCACAGCGTGACGACGACTCCACGCCATGGAGCGAGGCGGTCAAGCGCCACGGTCCGCAAACGCTGCTGGGCTTCTGCTGGGCGCTGTTGGTGATCTGGCTGAACCCAAGCTTCCTGTGGTGGCTGGTGCCTATCGTCGGTTCGCTGATGCTGTCGATCCCGGTGTCGGTGATTTCCAGCCGTGTGGGTCTGGGCTTGAAGTCCCGTGACGAGAGCCTGTTCCTCATCCCTGAGGAATACAATCCGCCACAGGCGCTGTTGGCCACCGATCAGTACACCCACGAAAATCGCTGGCACGCACTGAACGACGGCTTTGTCCGCGCCGTGGTCGACCCGCAGCAGAACGCTTTGGCGTGCTCGCTGGCGACGGCCCGTCACGGCCAGGCGGAGCCGATCGAGTGGCTGCGTCAGGAGCGTGTGCGTCACGCACTGAAGGTTGGCCCGGCAGCGCTGAGCAACCATGATCGCCTGCAACTGTTGAGCGATCCGGTCGCTTTGGCGCGGCTGCACGAGCAGGTCTGGGCCGAAGGTCACGCCGAGTGGCTCAACGCCTGGCGCGCATCGGTGAAAGCCGACCCACACGCGCCGCTGCTACCGCTGCGACCGGTCAGCCCGCAGGCTCAACCGGCCTGATGAAAAAAACCCGCGAAAGCGGGTTTAATGAGATGGTCAGCCTGACCGAGAAGCCCTGCAGGTTTACGCTTGCAGGGCTTTTCTCGTTTTCGGCGGAGGATCTCTCATGAATACGATAACGCTTCTCGGTATCGACATTGGCAAACACAGTTTCCACCTGCATGGCCAGGATGCCAAAGGTCATCAGGTATTGCGCAAGAAAACCAACCGCGGCCAATTGCTCAGCACATTGGCGCAGGTACCTGAGAACCTGGCATAAAAATCAGCTTTAGAGGCTGAGGGTTTTTTCAGGACAGTCGGGAGCGGCTACTCATCGAGGGTCGAGCGTTGTTGCAGCAACGCTCACAATGAGCCCGGATACATTAGCGCAAGCCAGCTTTACCGAAAACAGCCCATGAGGTTGCAGGAGATGGGCTGACCATACATTTTTATGGCGCTGAGAAGTCCCGCGCCTTGGGATGAAGCTGGCTTGCCAGCGATAACATCACCTCGGGCCAGAGCGAACCGAGGCAGATCCGTTAGCTCAAACCTTGAATCGACCCACCAGCATTTGCAAATGCGTCCCCAGTCGCGCCAGTTCAACGCTGGACGCTGCTGTCTCTTCACTCGCCGCCGAGGTCTGATCCGACACATCGCGCACGTTCAGCACGCTACGGTTGATCTCTTCGGCCACGGCGCTCTGCTGCTCGGCTGCTGCCGCGATCTGCTGGTTCATCGCCTGAATCGCCGAGACGGTGCGGGTGATGCTTTCCAGCGAACCGCCAGCACGACGAGTCAACTCAACGCTGCTGTCAGTCAGGCTGCGGCTGTTGTCCATGATCGTCGCCACTTGCTGGGTGCCGTTTTGCAGGCCGACGATCAGTTCTTCGATCTCTTCGGTGGACTTCTGCGTGCGCTGGGCAAGGCTGCGCACTTCGTCAGCAACCACCGCGAAGCCACGGCCGGCCTCGCCCGCACGCGCCGCTTCAATTGCCGCGTTGAGCGCCAGCAGGTTGGTTTGCTGGGCCACGGACTTGATCACGTCGAGCACGCTGCCAATCTTGTCGCTTTCGCGTTTGAGGTCGCCCATTGCTTCGGTGGAGTGGCCCACCTCAACGGCCAGACGCTCGATCTGGGTGATCGCCTCACCCACCACTTTGTCGCCTTCGCGGGCCTGCTGGTCGGCGGCAACGGCGGCTTCGGAAGCCTCTTCGGCGTTGCGCGCGACTTCCTGCACGGTGGCGGCCATTTCGTTCATGGCGGTGGCGACCTGGTCGGTCTCGATCTTCTGATTGTTGACCCCGGCGCTGGTCTGCTCGGTCACGGCCGACAGTTCTTCGGCAGCGCTGGCGATCTGGGTGACGCCTTCGCTGATGCCACCGATCAACTCGCGCAGGCCTTGGGTCATGCTCTGCATCGAGCGTTGCAATTGGCCCAGTTCATCGCGCCGCAGCGAGACCAGGTTGTGGGTCAGATCGCCGGCCGCCACGCGTTCAGCAACCTGCAGGGTCTGGTTCAACGGAATGATGATCTGCCGGGTGATCGCCCAGGCCGCCAGCAGGCCGAAAGCTACCGCCAGCAGGGTGGCGATGATCAGCATGTTCTTGGCGTGTGCGGCATCGGTGTCGCGCACGATGGTCTGGGATTCGGTGAGTTTTTTGCTCACATCGAGGAGGATGTCGCCCTGAGCCGACATGATTGCCTTGGCCTTGGCGGTGTTGATCTGGGAGTCGCGGAACTGGGCGACCGCTGCGCGATAGGCCTTGATTGAGTCAGTGGCCTGCTGCAGGTTGGCGATGTGCTGTTCCGGCAGCTTCGATGGCAGGCTCTCGAGATTCTTCAGCGCATTGTCGATGGCGTCCAGCGCCGGCTGCTCAGCATCGGCCTTGCCGCTGTAGGTGTAGCCGCGCACCTGATAGCGCGCCTGCTGCAGCAGTTTGCTCAGTTCGATCACGCTGTTGAATTGGGCGACGCTGTCGCCCTGCAGCATGGATTTTTCAACTTCCGAAATCTTCGCCACGGCGTTGTCGGCATTGGCGCCAAGCTTGCTGCGGGCGTCTTCGCGCTGAACGGTGGCCTGGGTCATGTCGGCAAAGGCGCGTTTGTATTCGGCGACGGCGGCCAGTTGCTGATCGACCATTGCCGCATCGGAGGGTTGCTCGATCAGGGTGCGAGCGGTTTGCAGGCCGCTGTCGAGTTTGCCAAGCAGTTCGTTGACGGTGCCGGGACCTTGTTCGCCACGACGGGCTTCATAGTCCAGGCGCGCCAGGCGCAGATCCTTGGTCAGCTCGTTCAGGCCGGAGATGAAACCAAGCTTGTCGCCACGGCTGATGATGCCGCTCATGCCGGTCCAGCCGGTGAAGGTGATCAACAGCGTCAGCACCAGCACCAGGCCGAAACCGATTCCCAGCTTGCGTTTGACGCTGACGTTTCCAAGACTCTCGGCTAACCAACGGTACATGCGACGACTCCCTCAGACCACTCATTGGACTTATGGGAACTGTATCGGCTGGGTGATGGCAATCTGTAACGCCATTTGTCCGCCACAGGGGATGTGGCGAATTTAGAACAGGCGGGCGAGCAGGGCGGTCACGGCGGTTTCAACCCGCAAAATGCGCTCACCCAGTTGCACCGGTTGCAATCCGGATTTGGCCAGCAGATCGATTTCGTAGGGGATCCAGCCACCTTCGGGGCCGATCGCCAGGGTCACCGGTTCGTTGAGCGCGCGTGGGCACGGCGGGTAGTTGCCGGGATGGCCGACCAGGCCGAGAGTGCCGTCGGTGATGGCTGGCAGACGGTCTTCGACAAACGGTTTGAAGCGTTTCTCGATGATGATGTGCGGCAGGACGGTATCCCGGGCCTGTTCGAGGCCGAGGATCAATTGTTCGCGGATCGCTTGCGGTTCAAGAAACGGCGTCTGCCAGAAGCTCTTTTCGACGCGGTAGCTGTTGACCAGAATCACCTTCGACACGCCCATGGTCGCCACGGTCTGGAACACCCGACGGAGCATCTTCGGGCGGGGCAGGGCCAGCACCAATGTCAGTGGCAGCTTGGCCGGTGGCGGTTGGTCGAGGGTGACGCGCAGTTCAGCTTCACCCGCTTCCAGGCGCAGCAACTCGGCCGAACCCATCAACCCGTCTACACGCCCGACCCGCAGGCTGTCACCGACTTCCGAGCGGTGAACGTCCTGCATATGGGTCAGGCGACGATCACGCAGCACCACACGGTCGGGCGCAATGAAATCGGCCTCTTCGAGCAGCAGCAGGTTCATGCCTGGGTCGCTGGCGGCGGGTCGTTGTGATCGTCGGCTGCTTCTTCCGGGCGTTCGCGCTTGCTGACCAGGCTGCCGAACAGAATGCCGATTTCAAACAACATCCACATCGGCACGGCCAGCAGGGTCTGGGAGAAAATGTCCGGCGGGGTGAGGATCATGCCGACCACGAAGCAGCCGATGATCACGTACGGGCGGATCTTCTTCAGGTATTTGACGTCGACCACGCCGATCCACACCAGCAGCACCACGGCCACCGGGATTTCGAATGCCACACCGAAGGCGAAGAACAGCGTCATGACGAAATCGAGATAGCTGGCGATGTCGGTCATCATTTCCACGCCGGCCGGGGTGGCGGCGGCGAAGAATTTGAAAATCAGCGGGAACACGAAGTAATAGGCGAAGGCCATGCCGGTGTAGAACAGCAGGATGCTGGAAACCAGCAGCGGCACGGCAATGCGCTTCTCATGCTTGTACAGGCCCGGCGCGATGAAGCCCCAGATCTGATGCAGAATCACCGGAATCGCGAGGAACAGCGAAACCATCATCGTCAGCTTCAGCGGCGTCAGGAACGGCGACGACACGTCGGTGGCGATCATCGTCGCGCCCACCGGCAGGTACTGGCGCAGCGGCGTCGAGACGAAGGTGTAGATCTGCTGGGTGAACGCGAACAACCCGGCGAAGATGATGAAAATCGCCGCCACGCAACGCAGCAGACGGGTGCGCAACTCGGTGAGGTGCGAAACCAGCGGCATGTGCTGGTCGTTTTCGGGGAGATCGCTCATGGGGCTCGCGGCGGCAGTGTAGGGTCGTGAGGCGCTGGTGTGGTCGGCGCGGCGGTTGGGGCTACGTGTTCAACCGAAGTATTTGCAGCAGCGGGCACTGGTTCTTTCGGCGCTGCAACAGGTGCAGGTGCAGCGGGCGCGGCTGGCGCATGAATCGTCTGCTCGCCGACATGCTCAACCGGGGTCGGCTCCTGCTGAACCGGATTGAAAATCTTCCGCGCCTCCTGCTCCAGCGACAGAATGTGCTCGTTGTGCAGTTGCCGACGAATCTCGTCGGCACCGATTTCACGTTCAACTTCCTGTTTGATCGCGTTGAAGCTGCGCTTCAGTCGCCCGACCCACAGGCCGGCGGTGCGTGCAGCGCCCGGCAGTCGCTCGGGGCCCAGCACCAGCAGGGCGACGAGGCCGACGAGCAGCAGTTCAGTGAAGCTGATACCAAACATTAGTCAGTGCTCACACGTCTTTGCGGATCGGCTCTTCAACTTTCTGCGCCTGCACATCGATGGTGTGCGGCGGATTGGCCTGAGCGGTGGCTTGCGGCTGCACCGGTGGCACCGGCTGCGCAGGCTGCGCAGGCGTCACGGTTGGATCGGCGGCTGGCTTCTCGTCGTCGTTCATGGCTTTGCGAAAGCCCTTGATCGACTCACCCACGTCGGTGCCTAGGTTTTTCAGTTTCTTGGTGCCGAACACCAGCACCACGACTACCAGAATGACGATCCAGTGTTTCCAGTCAAAAATGCCCATGTTGCAGTTCCTCTCTCAAAGTTGTTCAGGCGGACGGACGCGAGGCTTTCTCGACGTGTCCGGACAGACCGAAGCGACGATCCAGTTCATCGAGCACAGCCTGCGGATGCTGCCCCAGTTGGGCGAGCATGACCATGCTGTGGAACCACAGGTCGGCGGTCTCGTAAATCACGTCGCTGCAATCACCGCTGATGGCGGCGTCCTTGGCGGCAATAATGGTTTCGACCGACTCTTCGCCGACTTTCTCCAGAATCTTGTTCAGACCCTTGTGATACAGACTAGCCACATACGAGCTGTCGGCAGCGGCGCCTTTGCGCTCTTCGAGCACTTCGGCCAGACGGGTCAGGGTGTCACTCATGTTTGTGTCCTGCGCAATAGATGGCGTGCGGGTCTTTGAGTACCGGGTCGACTGTTTTCCAGTCGCCGTTTTCGAAGACACGGTAAAAGCAGCTTTGACGGCCGGTATGGCAAGCGATGTCGCCGATCTGTTCAACCATCAGGATGATCACGTCGGCGTCACAGTCCAGACGCATTTCATGCAGGGTCTGTACGTGGCCGGACTCTTCGCCCTTGCGCCACAGCTTGCCACGGGAACGTGACCAGTAGATGGCACGGTTTTCCGCCGCTGTCAGTTCCAGCGCTTCGCGGTTCATCCAGGCCATCATCAGCACGCGTCCGGTCTTGTGATCCTGGGCAATCGCCGGCACCAGGCCATCAGCGTCCCACTTGATCTCGTCCAGCCAGTTTTTCATCTTCGACTCCGACAGCGAACCCGCACTTCTAATAGTCGGGTTCAGGCGTTGAAACAGTGTGCCAGCCGATCATGGAACTGGCTATCGGCGAACGACCAGATACAAGCCGACAGCCACCATGATCCCCGCAGGCCAATGCCCCAGTTCGTTCAGCGGGCCACCGGCGGCGAGGACCGTACCGCCCGCCAGATGGGCACTGCCAAGCAGGCGCAGGAACCAGTCGTCCTTGCGTTTGTGCCACGGTGGCGGTGGGTCGTTGGCATGGGGCTGGGACATGCGCTCGAGCAGGTCGCGGGCCATATTGGCCAGGTGCGGCAACTGTTCGAACTGGCTCTGCACGTTGCCGATCAAGGTTTTCGGGCTGACGCGCTCGCGCATCCAGCGTTCTAGGAACGGCTGCGCGGTGTTCCACAGATCCAGATCCGGGTACAGCTGACGGCCGAGGCCTTCGATGTTCAATAACGTCTTTTGCAGCAGCACCAACTGCGGCTGCACTTCCATGTTGAAGCGCCGCGCGGTCTGGAACAGGCGCATCAGCACCTGACCAAATGAAATATCTTTTAATGGTTTTTCGAAGATCGGTTCGCACACGGTACGGATCGCCGCTTCGAATTCGTTGAGCTTGGTTTCTGCCGGCACCCAACCCGAATCAATGTGCAGTTGCGCCACGCGGCGGTAGTCACGCTTGAAGAAGGCGAACAGGTTGCGCGCCAGGTAATCCTGATCCTCGGGGGTCAGGCTGCCGACGATGCCGCAGTCGATAGCAATGTACTGCGGACTCCACGGGTTGACCGTGCTGACGAAGATGTTGCCCGGGTGCATGTCGGCGTGGAAGAAACTGTCGCGGAATACCTGGGTGAAGAAAATCTCCACGCCGCGTTCGGCGAGCATTTTCATGTCGGTGCGCTGGTCGGCGAGGGTCGCCAGATCCGTCACCTGAATCCCGTAGATACGCTCCATCACCAGCACTTTCGGGCGGCACCAGTCCCAATGGACTTGCGGCACGTAGAGCAGCGGCGAGCCTTCGAAGTTGCGCTTCAACTGGCTGGCGTTGGCTGCCTCGCGCAGCAGATCGAGTTCGTCGTAGATGGTTTTTTCGTAATCCTGAACCACGTCAACCGGGTGCAGCAGACGGGCATCCGCCGATACTTTTTCGGCGGCGCGGGCGAGGATGAACAGCCATGCCAGATCCTGCGCGATCACCCGTTTCAGGCCTGGGCGGATGACTTTGACCACCACTTCTTCGCCGGTTTTCAGTTGCGCGGCATGCACCTGTGCAACCGAGGCCGAGGCCAGTGGTTTGACGTCGAAACGGCTGAAGACTTCGTCGATCTTTCTGCCCAGTTGCTCTTCGATCAGCTTGATTGAAACCTGCGAATCGAACGGCGGCACGCGATCCTGCAGCAGCATCAGTTCATCGGCGATGTCTTCCGGCAGCAGGTCGCGACGGGTCGAGAGAATCTGCCCGAACTTGATGAAAATCGGCCCCAAATCCTGCAATGCCAGGCGTAAACGCGCACCCCGGCTCAGATCCAGCGGCTTGCGCGCAAACCAGCGCCACGGCAGCACAAAGCGCAGCGCCAGGAGGAACCAGGGCAGCGGCAGATCGAACAGCAGGTCATCGAGGCGGTAGCGGATCACGACGCGCTGGATGCGCAACAGACGGCGGACGGCAAGCAGCTTCATGCGTTATCGCTTGGGTCGAGGGATCGGGAAAGGCGCTCGAAACGCGCCTCGAGACGTTCCAGATCAAGTTTGATCCGGTCCAGTTCGCTGAACCGCGCTTCGGCTTCGCGCTGCCCGACGAGGGTGCGTGATTCTTCGGCGAGGTATTCGGCGAGGTTCTGGTTGAGACTGGCAAATCCTTGTTGATACCAGCGTGCGCGGCTGCGCAGATGGCCACCGACCAGATGTGTGGCGACAGGGCCGAGCCAGCGCGAGAGTTCGTACTCCCAGTCCAGCTCGAGGTCCTGCAACACGCCGGCCAGTTCCAGCAGCACGCCGCTGTCGCCATCGAGCTCGACTTGCGGGGCATGCAGCACCGCGGTCTTGTCTTTGCTCAGGGCCAGTTTCACCAGGCTTGAAGCCGGAGCGCGCAGGGTGCAATCGACGCCGGTTTCCCAGTGGGAGGCCAGCATCAGCCCTTCATCACTCGGCAGGATGAACAGTTGCAACGCCGGGCTGCGGCAATCGACGGCAATCACTTTGCCAGTCAAATGCGCCAGCCGCGCCAGCGCCGTGCTGTCGAAACGCAGCACCCGGTTCAGGCCGAGTTCGACGCTGGCCAGCAGCCCGGTGAGCAACATCAGGGCTTGATGCCGCGGTGCAGGGCAACGATGCCCGAGGTCATGTTGTGATAGGTCACGCGGTCGAAACCGGCGTCGACCATCATCGACTTCAGGGTTTCCTGATTCGGGTGCATGCGGATCGACTCGGCCAGGTAGCGATAGCTCTCCGAATCGTTGGTGATCAGCTTGCCCATCAGTGGCATGAAAGCGAACGAGTAGGCGTCGTAGGCTTTGGACATCAGCGCGTTGGTCGGCTTGGAGAATTCCAGCACCAGCAGACGGCCGCCGGGCTTGAGTACGCGCAGCATCGAGCGCAGGGCGTCTTCTTTATGCGTCACGTTGCGCAGGCCGAAGGCGATGGTCACGCAGTCGAAATGGTTGTCCGGGAACGGCAGTTTTTCAGCGTCCGCCTGAACGAATTCGACGTTGCCGGCCACACCCAGATCCAGCAGACGGTCACGGCCGACCTTGAGCATCGATTCGTTGATGTCGGCCAGTACGACCTGACCGGTCGGGCCGACCAGGTGGGAGAACTTCTTGGTCAGGTCACCGGTGCCGCCGGCGATGTCGAGCACGCGATTACCGCTGCGCACGCCCGACAATTCGATCGCGAAACGCTTCCACAGGCGGTGCATGCCGCCCGACAGAAGGTCGTTCATCAGGTCGTACTTGGCGGCTACGGAGTGGAACACCTCAGCGACTTTTTCCGCTTTCTGGCTTTCCGGAACGTTTTTGAAGCCGAAGTGAGTGGTGGGTTCGGCATCGCTGCCTTTGCGCTGATCAGTCATATCGCTGTCACCAAAAGAGAATGCGCGACATTCTAATCCCCAAGCCATGCTTTGTCTTGGAATGGCTAAAGGTAAGATGGGCAACCTTCGGGACGATTTGCCGCAGATGCGGTCAAGATTTACCGACAAGCATTCATAAAGCAGGAGTCATTCAATGGCCCGTATTAGTGTTGAGCGTGCCCACAACCTGGGCAAGGAAGCGGCCCGCGAGAAGGCCGACAAGCTGGCGCAGAAACTGTCCGATCAATATGGCCTGGAGCCGCAATGGTCGGGCGACACCTTGAACCTCAAGCGTTCGGGCGTTAAAGGTGCGGTGCATGTCGCCGACGATTCGATCAGGGTCGACGTGGAGCTGGGCCTGATGATGTCGGCCATGAGCGGCATGATCAAAACCGAGATCGAGAAGGCGCTGGATAAAGCGCTGGTCTGATTTACGCCTGCAATCCAATCCCCTGTGGGAGCGGGCTTGCTCGCGACAGCGGTCTGTCAGTCAATGCATAAGGTGACTGACACGACGCCTTCGCGAGCAAGCCCGCTCCCACATTTGTTTCGTGGTGCTCCTGCTGTTTATGTCGGTTGTTAGGGTGCCGTTTCTAATTTTTCTGCCTACTTTGTGCCTGAGCCCGACACTTTCGCGGGCAGTTCCTCAAACCTTCTGCGCGTGAGGTGCACCATGGCCAAAGTAATTTTGAAGAAAAAAATCGACGCTTCGACTTCAGCCCTGAGCGACGTGAAATCCTATGCCCGCAAGATCTGGCTGGCAGGCCTGGGTGCCTACGCCAAGGTCGGCCAAGAGGGCAGCGACTACTTTCAAGAGCTGATCAAGGCCGGTCAAACGGTTGAAAAGAAAGGCAAAAAAGCCGTCACCGAAAAACTCGAAGCGGCCAACACCGAGATCGATGAAGTCAAGGGTGAGGTCAGCTCTTTCAAAGGTCGCGTCGAAGTTCAACTCGACAAGGTCGAGAAGGCCTTCGACTCCCGTGTTGCAAGCGCCTTGAATCGTATCGGCATTCCGTCTAAACATGACGTTGAGACACTCTCTGCTAAGCTCGATGAGCTGACGGCATTGCTCGAACGCGTCGCGCGTAAATCTTAAGGAGAACGGGATGGCTGGTAAAAAGAACACCGATAAAGAAGGCAGCTCGTGGATCGGGAAAGTCGAAGACTACTCCCGCAAAATCTGGCTGGCTGGTTTAGGCGTGTACTCGAAGATCGACACTGACGGCAGCAAACTCTTCGATACATTGGTCAAAGACGGTGAGAAAGCCGAGAAACTCACCAAATCGGCTGTCGGCAAAAAAGTCGATGCCGCCAAGGACTCTGCTTCTTCGGCCAAGTCGCGCATCAGCGGCGTGAAAGATCGCGCACTGGGCAAGTGGGACGAGCTGGAAGGGGCGTTCGACAAGCGCCTGAACAGCGCGATTTCGCGCCTGGGCGTTCCGAGCCGCAATGAAGTGAAAGCGCTGCACAGCAAGGTGGAAACCTTGACCAAGCAGATCGAAAAACTTACCGGGGAGAAAGCTCGCCCGGTAGCGGCGAAAACCGCTGCAGCCAAGCCAGCAGCCAAAACGGCGGCCAAGCCACTGGCTAAAGCGGCTGCAAAACCTGCGACCAAACCGGTTGCTGCCAAAGCCGCTGCCAAGCCTGCTGCAAAAACTGCCGCCAAACCAGCAGCTAAACCTGCCGCCAAGCCAGCAGCGAAAACCGCAGCCGCCAAACCTGCTGCCAAGCCAGCGGCCAAACCGGCTGCGGCGAAGAAACCGGCAGTGAAAAAACCGGCCGCACCGAAAGCCGCTGCGCCGAAACCGGCCGCTCCAGCGGCCAAGCCTGCCACTTCGGCAACCCCGGTGAGCACGTCGAACTCCGCCGCTGCACCGACTCCGGCGGCCACCCCGACTGTTGCATCGACCCCGTCGACGCCAACCAGTCAGTCCTGATTTTTCAGGAAGCAAGAAAACGCCCGGCCTTTGAAGGTCGGGCGTTTTTGTTTGTGTAGATAATCTCAAGCCCACTGCGAACCCCTGTGGGAGCGGGCTTGCTCGCGAAGGCGGCATTCCGGTCACACAAGATGTCGCGGATGTACTGGCCTCTTCGCGAGCGAGCCCACTCCCACAGGGTTCCTGGTATTTTCGATTAGTCGTGATCTTCCAGGTATTGCAGCGCCATCCGCTCCGTCGCCACCTTCACCGGCGGCAGCAAGTGCGGCGCCACCAGCATCATGATCTGGTAAACCACCAATCTGACTTCCCCCTCCCGATCAAGAATCCGCTGATAGTCCAGTGAAAACAGCAGCGTCAGGGTGATCTGCTCCACCAATTGCCCCAGCGCCTGCGTATCGCTGACCAACTGTCCTGCCGCCTTCAACCGCGCCAGCAACGATGCCAGTGTGCGTTTCAAGGCATTGAGCAAATGACGAATCCCCTTCGCCAGTTTCGGCAGGCGTCCGGCCAGGTTCGACAGGTCCTGAAACAGGAACCGATACTGCGCCAGTCGCTCGACGATCAGATGCAAGAACAGCCAGTAATCTTCCGGCGCCAACTCCACCTCCGGCGGCGGATCCAGCAGCGGCGCCAACTCATTCTGGAAACGTTCGAACAGTCCGAGTATCAGTGGCTCCTTGCCGTGGAAGTGGTAATAGAGGTTGCCGGGGCTGATCCCCATTTCATTGGCAACTTCCATGGTGGAAACGTTCGGCTCGCCCTTTTCGTTGAACAGTTGCAGAGCACATTCGAGAATCCGGTCGCGGGTTTTCATCCAGTCTTCTTAGAAAAATTCGGTTAAGCGTCAGCGCACATGCACGTAAGTGCCGGGTGCTGCCTCCATCGGTGGATAGTTCGGGTTGCCGAGGGTCATCTGGGTTTCGTGCTGGGCGCCGGAGCGTTGCTGAATCCATTCCAGCCACTGTGGCCACCAACTGCCGTCGACGTGTTTGCCGTCGTAGTACCAGGCGCGCGGATCGCTGCTCATCTTGCCGTTATCGATGTAGGCGGCTTTCGGGTTGGTCGGTGGGTTGAGAATGCTCTGTACATGGCCACTGTTGGACAGCACAAAACGTCGATCCCCCCCCAACAGCAAGGTTGAGCGATACACCGCATCCCATGGAGTGATGTGGTCGTTCATGCCGGCGACGCTGAAACTGTCGACAGTGACTTTCTGCAGATCGATCGGCGTACCGCAGACCTCAAGACCACCGGGGTGGGTCAGCGGGTTGTGCTTGAAGAAGTCCAGCAGGTCGCCGTGAAACGCGGCGGGCAGCCGTGTGTTGTCGTTGTTCCAGTAAAGAATGTCGAAGGCTGGCGGCTCTTTGCCCAACAGGTAGTTGTTGACGAAGTAGCTCCAGATCAAATCGTTGGGGCGCATCCAGGCGAAAACCTTGGACATGTCGCGACCGTCCAGCACGCCCTTCTGATAGGAACGGCGTTTGGCGGCTTCAAGGGTTTGCTCGTCGGCAAATAGCGTGGCCGGGGTTTCGATCTGGCTGTCGAGCAGGCTGACCAGATAGGTCGCGCTGGAGACCCGCCGCAGTTGCCGTTTGGCCTGCAAATGCCCTTGCAGAGCGGCGATGGTCAGCCCGCCGGCGCAGGCGCCCATCAGGTTGACCTCGCGGGCGCCGGTGATCGCCCGGCACACGTTCATCGCTTCTTCCACCGCTTCAACGTAAGTCGAAAGGCCCCATTCGCGGTGGCGCACATCGGGGTTGCGCCAACTGATCATGAAGGTCTGCAAGCCGTTTTTCAGGGCGTATTGGACGAAGCTGTTTTGCGGACTGAGGTCAAAAATGTAGTACTTGTTGATTTGCGGCGGTACTACCAGCAGTGGCTTGGCGTACTGTTTTTCGCTCATCGGTCGATACTGGATCAGCTCCAGCATCTCGTTGCGAAACACCACTGAACCGGTAGTGGTAGCGACGCTTTTGCCGACTTCGAATGCTTGCTTGGTGACCTGTCGAGGCAGGCCGTCGTTGTGCAGCAAATCATCAAACAGATGACTGAGGCCGCGCACCAGACTGTGGCCGCCGGAGTTGAACAACTCCTTGATCGCCAGCGGGTTGAGCAACGTATTGGACGGCGCTACGGCGTCGTTGAGCAGGGTGAAGGCAAACTGCGCGCGCGCGCGATCGTCCGGGCTCATGTTGCTCTCGTCGATCCAGCTTTTGACCTGTTTCTGCCAGGCCAGATACGCCTGCAGACTGCGCCGGTAAAACGGATTCAGGCTCCATGCCGGGTCGGCGAAGCGGCTGTCCTGTGGATTGGTCGGGTGCAGGGTTTCGCCCAGCAGCACGCGGCCCAATTGGCCGCCGAGTTTCAACGCGTGCTTCGCGCTGTGGATCGGGTTGCGCAAGCCATGGACGGCCACGCTGCGCAGGGTCGAGATCAGGTCTCGGCCACGCAGCCCGGCGATCGCACTTTGTGCATTGATGAACACGGCGGAGCTGGGTACAACGCCCTTTGCTGGTTTTTCGCGCATGTATCAACACTCCTTCGTCTTCAGGCCAAAAACAAACTCACCGAACCAGAACACCATAGTCGCTGTTGCGGGTTGTTGCCTGCGGGGCGTCCTGCCACGCATTCTGAAAAGGCACTGCATAAAACCTGCCGTAGCGGTTAGCCGCCCAGCGGTGTCGGGTGCGGGTGCATCACCGCGCGCTGACGTTCCTCCTCGAGGAATTTCATGATGATCGGCGCCACGGCTTCGGCGCGGGTAATCAGGAACAGGTGACCGTCATCGATGATGTGCAACTGCGCGTTGGGAATGCGCCAGGCGAGCATGCGCATGTTGACCAACGGGATCAGTGGATCGTCATCGCCGGCCAGCACCAGCGTCGGCTGGTGGATCTTGTGCAGCCAGTGAATGCTGGTCCAGCCCAGACCGGCGAACAGTTGCCAGTAGTAACCGAGCTTGCCCGCCGAACGCACTTTTGCTGCGTGGCTGGCGGCCAGGGTTGGGTCACGGCGGAACGAGCCGCCGTAGATCAACGGTGCGATACGGATGACATGGGACGGCTGAATGTAGCGCCGGGGGCTGGCCATCATCCACAGCACTTTCGGTTTGCCCGGCACCATCACCGCACCGGCAGCGGTCGCCGCCAGCACCAGTTTCTTGCAGCGCTCGGGGTAGTCGTAGGCGAACTGCTGCGCGAGCGCGCCGCCCCACGACACACCGATCACGTTGACCTGACCATAGTCGAGGTAATCGAGCATCCGTGACGTCAGCTTGGCCAGGCCGGGAAAGCGATACGGTCGGTTCGGCGTCGAGGAACCACCGACACCGGGCACGTCGAAGGCGATCACTTCCAGATCCGGGTCCAGCGCCGCGACAAACGGAAACACCAGCTCCAGGTTGGCGCCGATGCCGTTGAAAATCAGCAAGGGCGTCAAGTGAGGCTTGCCGGGGCGTACCGCCGTGCGAATGGTCTGGCCATCCAGATCGACGGTACGGAATATGAACGGTTGCGGCATGCTTCAGGCCCTGTGGGTCGATCTCAATATCACCCTTAACCCTTGTGGGAGCGGGCTTGCCTGCGAAGGCGTCATGTCAGTCAATATCGATACTGGCTGAACGATCGCTTTCGCGAGCAGGCTCGCCCCCACATTGGGGATGAGGTGTGTCAATTACCGCTCATGTACATAAGTGCCCGGCGATGCTTCGCCTGCCGGATGCGCCTTGTTGCCCAGTTTCATTGGAGCCTTTTTCAGATTGCCCGAGCGCTCGGCCTGCCACGCCTGCCAGTACAGCCACCAGGAATCCGTGTGCTTGGTCGAGTTCTCTTGCCAGTCATCGGCGTTGGCGGCCATCCCTTCGCTGGTCATGTAGCGCGATTTCGGATTACCCGGCGGGTTCAGAATGCTCTGGATGTGGCCGCTGCTCGACAATACGAATTCAACCTTGCCACCAAACAACTGCGCCGACTTGTAGCAGGACTTCCACGGGGTAATGTGGTCGTTGGTGCCGGCCAGCGAAAAGATATCGGCGGTGACTTGCTTGAGGTCGATCGGCGTGCCGCACACTTCCAGTGCATTGGGGCGGATCAGTGGATTGTTTTTGAACATCTCGATCAGGTCGCCGTGGAACGCGGCCGGCAACCTTGTGGTGTCGTTGTTCCAGAACAGAATGTCGAACACCGGCGGCTCATTGCCAAGCAGGTAGTTGTTGACCCAGTAGTTCCAGATCAGGTCGTTGGGGCGCATCCACGCGAAAACCTTGGCCATGTCTTTGCCTTCGAGCACGCCGGCCTGATACGAGTGGCGCTTGGCGGTCTCCAGGGTCTGCTCGTCGACGAACAGGGCAACGTCGCTGTCCAGGGTGGTATCGAGCACGCTGACCAGCAGGGTCAGGGCGTTGACCTTATTCTGGCCAAGGGCTGCGTAGTGGCCGAGCAGGGCGGTGCAGGTGATGCCACCGGAACAGGCGCCGAGCATGTTGATGTCTTTGCTGCCGGTGATCGCGGTCACCACATCGACCGCTTCTTTCAGCGCATCGATGTAGGTCGACAGGCCCCACTCGCGCTGAGCCTTGGTCGGGTTGCGCCAGCTGACGATGAACGTCTGCACGTTATTGCGCAGGCAGAAACGCGCCAGGCTCTTGTCCGGGCTCAGGTCGAATACGTAGAACTTGTTGATTTGCGGCGGCACGACGAGCAACGGACGCTCGTGGACTTGCTCGGTGATCGGCTTGTACTGGATCAGCTCCAGCACGTCGTTGCGAAACACCACCGCGCCTTCGGTCACGCCCAGGCTCTTGCCGACCTCGAATGCGCCCATGTTGACCTGGCTCGGCATGCCGCCGTTGTGCACCAGATCCTTGGCCAGATGCGAGAGGCCGTCGAGCAGGCTTTTGCCGCCGGTCTCGAAGAAGCGTTTGACCGCCGCCGGGTTGGCTGCCGTGTTGGTCGGCGCCATCGCTTCGGTCATCAGATTGATCACGAAATGGCCGCGAGCGACGTCTTTGGGTGACAGGCTGCTGTCGTCGATCCAGGCGTGGAGTTCCTTGCGCCAAGCCAGGTAGGTTTGCAGGTAGCGTTTGTAGAGCGGGTTCTGGCTCCACGCAGGATCGGCGAAACGACGGTCATCGCCTGCCGGTTGCAGTTCGGATTTGCCGAACAACACGTTCTTCAGTTCGAGACCGAAATGGGTGACGTGCTTGACGCTATGGATCGGTTGTCTGATGGCCTGTTTCAGCACCATACGAGCAGAGGCCAGCAGATCCTTTCCGCGCAGCCCAACGACGGGATTAAGCCCCAGAGTGTTTTCCGAGGCTTGATACTTCAGGTCATCGTTATTCTTGTTACTCATCTACGACGCTCCATTGTCCTGAGACGAGTACCCGGTTTTCTGCTGTGCAGTTCCACAGCCAATGCCAGATACTACTGCTCGGGTGACCGTTAATTCTGCATAGCTGCTTTACAGTCGTAGAGCACTGCAGGGAACTTGCCAGCTCCATTGGTTACCCGAGTTTAATTTTTTTCGCAAGCGGGCCGATCCTCGACGCCGCAGCAGAGCATTCAAACAGATGAATTTAGAAAATGCCCTCTAAAGAGCAAGACGCTGGGACTAGAGCATCAGCTTGACGATCGACTGATCCGGATCGCGGGTTTTTCCGGCCGCTTTGAGCTCAGCCAGATAATCGGCCCAGAGTGCGTCATGACGTCGCCCCAGCTCATAGAGATATTCCCAAGTGAACAGGCCGCTGTCGTGCCCGTCGTCGAAGGTCAGTTTCAGTGCGTAGTGACCGGCCGGTTCCAGCTTGCTCAAGCCAACGTTGAGCTTGCCGAATTGCAGGATGGGTTTGCCGTGGCCCTGGACCTCGGCGGAGGGGGAATGCACACGCAGGAATTCGGCGGGCAGGGTGAACTCCTCGCCGGACGCGTAGGTGAGCGTCAGGGTTTTCGAGGCTTTTTGCAGTTTGATGTCGGTGGGAATTGAGGTCATGGTCTGGCGTCCGTTGTGTGGGCGACCCTGATTCAAATGTGGGAGCGGGCTTGCTCGCGAAAGCGGTGTGTCAGCCAACATGGATGTCGACTGGCACGGCCTCTTCTCGAGCAAGCCCGCTCCCACAGGGTCCGCTACCGCTGTAAGTATGGCTTACAGGATATAACGGGACAGGTCTTCGTTCTGCGCCAATTCGCCCAAGTGGCTGTTGACGTATTCGGCGTCGATCAGGATCGGCTTTTCATCATGGGTGCTGGCCATATCGCCGGCACTGAACGACACCTCTTCGAGCAGACGCTCAAGCAGCGTGTGCAGGCGACGGGCACCGATGTTTTCGGTTTTCTCGTTGACCTGCCAGGCGATCTCGGCGATGCGCTTGATGCCTTCGGGCTGGAACTCGATGTTCAGGCCTTCGGTTTTCAGCAGCGCGCAGTATTGCTCGGTGAGCGAGGCATGCGGTTCGCTGAGGATGCGCTCGAAATCTTCCGGGCTCAGGGCCTTGAGTTCGACGCGGATCGGCAGACGACCTTGCAGCTCGGGCACCAGATCGCTCGGTTTGCTCAGGTGGAACGCACCGGAGGCGATGAACAGGATGTGATCGGTCTTGACCATGCCCAGCTTGGTGTTGACGGTGCAGCCTTCGATCAGCGGCAGCAGGTCGCGCTGCACACCTTCACGGGAGACATCGGCGCCGCCGACATTGCCGCGCTTGGCCACCTTATCGATCTCGTCGATGAACACGATGCCGTGCTGCTCAACGGCTTCCAGGGCCTTGGCCTTCAACTCTTCTTCGTTGACCAGGCGCCCGGCTTCTTCGTCGCGCACCAGTTTCAGCGCTTCTTTGACCTTGAGCTTGCGGGACTTCTTCTTGCCCTTGCCCATGTTGGCGAACAGGGACTGCAACTGGTTGGTCATTTCTTCCATGCCTGGCGGCGTGGCGATCTCGATGCCGGCCACTTCGGCGACTTCGATTTCGATTTCCTTGTCATCCAGTTGGCCTTCGCGCAGACGCTTGCGGAACAGCTGACGGGTGTTGGAATCGGAGCTTGGCGCTTCTTCGTTGCTGAAGCCCATGCGCGCCGGTGGCAACAACGCATCGAGGATGCGGTCCTCGGCGGCGTCTTCAGCGCGGTGGCGCACGCGGGTCATTTCCTGCTCGCGCAGCATCTTGATCGCCGCGTCGGCCAGATCACGGATGATCGATTCGACGTCACGGCCGACATAGCCAACTTCGGTGAATTTGGTCGCTTCGACCTTGATGAACGGCGCGTTGGCCAGTTTCGCCAGGCGACGGGCGATCTCGGTTTTACCGACGCCGGTCGGGCCGATCATCAGGATGTTCTTCGGGGTCACTTCAACACGCAGCTCTTCAGGCAACTGCATCCGGCGCCAGCGGTTGCGCAGGGCAATCGCGACGGCGCGCTTGGCATCGTCCTGGCCGATGATGTGGCGGTTGAGTTCGTGGACGATTTCGCGGGGAGTCATGGACATAATAATTGGCGGTCCTCAAGCAAAAAAAGCCGTGGCACAGGGGCCGTATCAGGCTTCTTCAGCGAGATCCTGCTCCTCAATGGTCTGAGTGTGGTTGGTGAATACACAGATGTCGGCGGCGATACCCAAAGCGGTTTCGACGATTTCACGGGCCGACAGGTCGGTCTTTTTCAGCAGCGCGCTGGCCGCAGCCTGGGCGTAACCGCCACCGGAACCCATGGCGATGAGACCATTCTCAGGTTCGACCACGTCACCGTTGCCGGTGATGATCAACGAGGCATCTTTGTTGGCGACCGCGAGCATGGCTTCGAGGCGGCTGAGGGAGCGGTCGGTGCGCCATTCTTTGGCGAGTTCGACGGCGGCGCGGATCAGGTGGCCCTGATGTTTCTCAAGCTGGCCTTCGAAGCGTTCGAAGAGGGTAAAGGCGTCAGCGGTGGCACCGGCAAAACCGGCGATGACCTGGCCGTGGTAAAGGCGACGGACTTTCTTCGCGTTGCCTTTCATCACGGTGTTGCCGAGAGAAACCTGGCCGTCGCCGCCCATGACGACTTTGCCGTGGCGGCGGACTGAAACGATGGTGGTCAAGGGAAGAGTCTCCACACTGCGGGGCGAAAATGCCTTATGCCCATTCATATGGGGGTGGTGAAGCGGATTTCAACCGGGGAGGGCGCAGGGGGACGAACGGCGAGGGTGTGTCAGGATGACGGGGTGTCAGCCATGACGCCTTCGCGAGCAAGCCCGCTCCCACAGGGTTAGCGCAGATCCTGTGGAAGCGGGCTTGCTCGCGAAGAGTGATGACGCGGTACCGCTGATGGGATCAGCGATTCTGGCGTTGTTGTAACAACAGGTTGCTAAAACCAGCGCCAGCCAGTTGCTTCTGGGCCGTGGTCAGTTGTTCGCGGTTGCTGAACGGACCGACCAATACGCGGTACCAGGTTTCATCCTTCACCGTGCCGGACTCAACGGCCACCGACTGACCCAGCAGAATGATCTGCGCGCGCACCTTGTCCGCATCGGTCTCTTTACGGAACGAACCGGCCTGCAGGAAGAACTTGGTCACCGGCGCCGCTTTAGCCACCGGTGGCGCGGGCGGCGGGGTAATGCCCGACAGCGCAGCTTGAGCCCGTGCTGTGTCGATTTTCGCCGCTTCCGCCGGGGTGACCGGCGTGGTCGGCACTTGTGGCGTCGGCAGGGTTTTCTCCGGCACGGCGTCCGGCGGTACGATCACTTCCGATTCCGGCAGCAGGGTGTAGAAGTCGTACTTCGGCTTCACGGGCTGCGTCGGGCTCGGCGGGGTCTTGTTGGCCTCGGCGATTTTCGACGCTCTCTGCTGCTGTTGTTCGACCTTCTCACGCTTGACCGTGTCGCTGCCCTTGCCCGGTTCCAGTTTCATCAGGAACACGATGAACGCACCGACCGTCAGGCCGATGGCCATCCACAGCCAACCCGGAATCGGTTGCTTCGCAGGGGCTTGGTAACGGCTGGCGCCACGCTTGGGTGCAGGTTTTTTCTTGGCAGCCAACTTACATACGCTCCAGAGTTTCCAGACCCAACAGCTCCAGGCCTTGCTTGAGGGTGCGACCGGTCAGCGCGGCCAGACGCAGACGGCTCTGCATCTGTGCTGGCGTCTCGGCGGCGAGGATCGGGCAGTTCTCGTAGAAGCTGGAGAACAGACCGGCAACGTCGTACAGATAAGTGCAGAGGATGTGCGGCGTGCCTTTGTCGGACACGTTATTCAGCACTTCGCCGAACTGCGCCAGTTTCGCCGCCAGCTCGTGCTCGTGCGCCGCTTCCAGAACGATCTGACCGTCGACTTCGCTGAAGTCCTTGCCCAGTTTGCGGAACACACCGGCCACGCGGGTGTAGGCGTACAGCAGGTATGGCGCGGTATTGCCTTCGAAGTTGAGCATCAGGTCGAAGTTGAAGCTGTAGTCGCTGGTGCGGTGCTTGGACAGGTCGGCGTATTTCACCGCGCCGATGCCAACGACTTTGGCGATATTGCGCAACTCGTCTTCGGCCAGCGTCGGGTTCTTCTCTTTCACCAGGCTGTAGGCACGTTCCTGCGCTTCGGTGAGCAAGTCGATCAGCTTCACGGTGCCGCCGTCACGGGTCTTGAACGGACGGCCGTCGGCGCCGTTCATGGTGCCGAAGCCCATGTGCTCCATTTCCATCGGATGGGTCACGAAACCGGCCTTGCGCGCCACGGCGAACACTTGCTGGAAGTGCAGGGCCTGACGCTGGTCGACGAAGTACAGCGCGCGATCAGCCTTCAATTTGCCACTGCGGTAGCGCACGGCTGCCAGGTCAGTGGTGGCGTACAGGTAACCGCCGTCAGCCTTGACGATGATCACCGGCAGCGGGTCGCCGTCGGCGTTCTTGAACTCGTCGAGGAATACGCACTGGGCGCCGTTACTCTCGACCAGCATGCCGGCGGCTTTCAGGTCGTTTACAACGTTGATCAGGTCGTCGTTGTAGGCGCTTTCGCCCATCACGTCGGCCATGGTCAGCTTGACGTTGAGCAGTTCGTAGATCTTCTGGCAGTGCGACAGCGAGATGTCCTTGAACCTGGTCCACAGCGCCAGGCACTCGGCATCGCCGGCCTGCAGCTTGACCACCAGGCCACGGGCACGGTCGGCGAACGCTTCGGACTCGTCGAAACGCTGCTTGGCGGCGCGGTAGAAGTTTTCCAGATCCGACAGCTCATCGCTGGTGATCGGGTTTTCCTGCAGATACGCCATCAGCATGCCGAACTGGGTGCCCCAGTCGCCGACGTGGTTCTGGCGGATCACTTCGTCGCCGAGGAATTCCAGTACACGGGCCACGCCGTCACCGATGATGGTCGAGCGCAAGTGGCCGACGTGCATCTCTTTGGCCAGATTCGGTGCCGACAGGTCGACCACGGTGCGCTGCGCCGGGCCGGCCTTGCGCACGCCAACATGGGCGTCAGCCAGGGCAGCGTCGAGGCGGTTGGCCAGGGCCTGAGTGTTCTGGAAGAAGTTGATGAAGCCGGGGCCGGCGATTTCCGCTTTGGTGACGTTCTCGTCGGCCGGCAGTGCGGCAATGATTTTTTCCGCCAGATCGCGCGGCTTCATACCCGCAGGCTTGGCCAGCATCATGGCGATGTTGCTGGCGAAGTCGCCGTGGGTCTTGTCGCGGGCGTTCTCCACCTGAATCGCCGGCGTCAGGCCTTCAGGCAACACACCTTCGTTGACGAGTTGGGTGAGGGCTTGTTGGATCAGCTGGCGGATGGTGTCTTTCATGGTCTTCTCTTTCGACCGCAAGCGCGGCGGCGCATCGATGCGCGGGTGGAAAAACTGGGCATTATCCGTTGCGAAGACGGGCTTGCCAACCTTAGCAGGCAGCTTATGGATATGTGGTGACAATTCGGGCCTTTTCGCGAGCAAGCCCGCTCCCGCAAGGGATCGGTGCCAGACACATAATGTATGAATGCCGCAGATCCAATGTGGGAGCCTGCTCGCGAAGGCGATCTTCAGGTCAATACAGATCCACGGGATCGACATCCAGCGACCAGCGCACCGCCCGCCCACTCGGCATCTGTTCCAGCACCAGCAACCAACTGGCGAGCAACCGATGCAGTGGCCCCCGTGCTGTCGCCTGTAAAAGCAGTTGCGCACGGTAGCGCCCCGCCCGCCGTTCCATCGGTGCCGGCACCGGCCCGAGCAATTCGATCCCGCTCAGGTTCTGCTCAGCCAACAAACGTTCGGCCTCGCTGCATGCCTCATCGAGAAAGCCTTCGGCCTGCCCCGGCTTGTGCGCTTCGGCGCGCAACAGCGCCAGATGTGAAAACGGCGGCAGGCCGGCGGCGCGGCGCTCGCTCAACGCCTGTTCGGCGAACGCGAAGTAACCCTGCTCGGTCAGTTGCACTAATAAAGGATGGTCGGCCAAGTGCGTCTGAATGATCACTTTGCCCGGCTCTTCCGCTCGTCCGGCACGCCCGGCAACCTGAACGATCAACTGCGCCATTCGCTCGCTGGCGCGGAAGTCGCCGGAGAACAGCCCGCCGTCGGCATCGAGGATCGACACCAGCGTTACTCGCGGAAAATGGTGCCCCTTGGCCAGCATCTGCGTGCCGACCAGAATGCACGGCTGGCCCTTCTGAATCGTCGCGAACAACTGATTCATCGCGTCCTTGCGCGAAGTGCTGTCGCGGTCAACGCGCAGCACCGGGTAATCGGGGAACAGAATCGCCAGCCGTTCTTCGGCACGCTCGGTACCGGCGCCGACCGGGCGCAGATCAACCTTGTTGCACTTGGGGCACTGGCGCGGCACGCGTTCGACGTAACCGCAATGGTGGCAGCGCAGTTCGCCGTGACGCTGGTGCACGGTCATCCGCGCGTCGCAGCGCGAACATTCGGACATCCAGCCGCAATCGTGACAGAGCAGCGTCGGCGCAAAACCTCGACGGTTGAGGAACACCAATACCTGTTGGCCGTTGGCGAGCGTCTGGCCGATGGCTTGCTGCATCGGGCCGGAAATGCCGCTATCCAGCGGACGACTTTTTACATCCAGGCGCAGGAAACGTGGTTGCTTGGCACCGCCGGCGCGCTCATTCAGTCGCAGGAGGCCGTACCGACCGGTGTAGGCGTTGTGCAGACTTTCCAGCGAAGGCGTGGCCGAACCCAGGACGATCGGAATGTTTTCCTGCCGCGCGCGCACCAGTGCCAGGTCGCGGGCGTGATAGCGCAGGCCTTCCTGCTGTTTATAAGAACCGTCATGCTCCTCGTCGATGATGATCAGGCCCGGGTTTTTCATCGGGGTGAACAGCGCCGAACGGGTGCCGATAATAATGTCGGCCTCGCCATCGCGGGCGGCAAGCCAGGCGTCGAGGCGCTCGCGGTCATTGACCGCCGAGTGCAGCAGGGCGATGCGCGCATTGAAGCGCTGCTCGAACCGCGCCAGGGTTTGCGGGCCGAGGTTGATCTCCGGGATCAGCACCAGCGCCTGCTTGCCGGCCTCGAGGGTCTCGCGGATCAGTTGCAAATAGACTTCGGTCTTGCCGCTGCCGGTGACACCGGCCAGCAGAAACGCGTGATAACTGTCAAAGCCTGCGCGAATCGCTTCATATGCGGCGCGTTGCTCAGTGTTGAGCGGTAATTCCGGCTGCGCGAGCCAGTGCTCGTGGCGTGCACCGGGTGCATGCCGGCGGATGTCGACTTGCACCAGATTCTTGGCCAGCAACAAATCGAGGCTGTCCTTGCTCAGCATCAGCTTGCTCAGCAACTGATGGGCAACGCCGTGCGGGTGTTGGGCCAGGGTGGCCAGTGCCTCACGTTGGCGCGGGGCGCGTGCGACACGCGGATCATCGAGGCTGGCGCCGGGGGTGATCGACCAGAAGCGTTCCTGCCGCGCTTCGGCCAGTTCGCCCTGACGCAACAGCACCGGCAGCGCCCAGCTCAGAGTGTCGCCAAGGCTGTGCTGATAATACTGCGACGTCCACAGGCACAGCTTGAACAGCGCCGGTGGCAGTGGCGGCGTGGTATCGAGCAGGGCCAGTGCCGGTTTGAGCTTTTCCACCGGCACTTCGCTGGTGTCAGTGACCTCGACCAGAATCCCGATCATCTCCCGCCGGCCGAACGGCACCCGCAGACGCATGCCTGGTTGTAACTGGGCGCGCAGCACGCCGGCCGGGGCTCGATAGTCGAACAGGCGGCGCAAGGGTGAAGGCAGGGCGAGGCGCAGAATGGCGTCGGGCACGCGGGGGTCTCTATCAACACAAAAGAAGGGCGAGCGCAGATCAATTGTGGCAGCGGGCGTGCTCGCGAATGCGGTGTGTCAGGCACCGTAATGTTGGGTGAGACGCCGCATTCGCGAGCAAGCCCGCTCCCACAGGAGAATGTGTTCGAGGCCGGGAGCCTAGCAGACGGTCGGTCTAAGGGACAGCTTGCACGATTGACATTGTCTGGTAGAATCCGCGGCCTAATTACGTGCGGTATTCAACAATAGTGTTGGATGGCGGCACGCTAGCTGAGGAAGACACCATGAAAGCTGATATCCACCCGAACTACCCAGAAATCGCTGTTACCTGCAGCTGCGGCAACAAATTCGAAACTCGTTCGACCTTCGGCAAAGCCCTGGCGATCGACGTTTGCAACGAATGCCACCCGTTCTACACCGGTAAGCAAAAGACTCTGGACACTGGCGGCCGCGTTCAGCGCTTCGCCGACCGTTTCGGTGCTTTCGGCAAGAAACCTGCTGCTGCAGAGTAAGGTTGAAGAGCCCGGTGGGCTGTTCCTCACTGCTGAAAAAGGCGTCCCTCGCGGGCGCCTTTTTTGTGTCCGCGATTTGGCTGTCCGCAGCGCAAGCCTTCTGTCCTGTGCCCTCGGGGCTGACTACCGTGGCAGTGCAGCGCGTGGTCGATGGCGACACCTTGCGCCTGAGCGACGGGCGCAGCGTACGCATGATTGGTCTCAACACGCCTGAACTGGGCAGGCAGGGTCGCAGCGACGAACCGTTAGCCGTGGCGGCACGCAAACGCCTCGAAGCGTTGGTGGCTGCCAGTGGCGGACGTGTCGGTTTGCTCCCCGGTAAGCAAGCGAAAGACCATTACGGTCGTACGCTCGCCCACCTCTATAGCGTCAGCGGCGCCAATCTTGAAGCGCAAATGCTCGCCGACGGCCTCGGTTTTCAGGTCGCCGTAGCACCGAATGTCGATTTGGTGGCCTGTCAGCAAGCCGCCGAGCGCAGCGCGCGACAGGCTGGGCGAGGTCTCTGGCGGCAATCACCTGTACTGAAAGCGGAGCAGATCCAGCGCTCTGGTTTCGCGGTGGTCAGTGGTCGTGTGAGCAAGGTGCAACGCAATCGAGGTGGAATCTGGATCGAGTTGCAGGGCGCACTTGTATTGCGCGTTGCACCCAATCTGGTCGGACAATTTGACAGCGCTCGCCTGCAAGCGCTGAAGGGCAAGCAAATCGAGGCTCGTGGCTGGGTGGTTGATCGTTCGCGTCGCGGTGGGTTGCAACCGGGTCAGCCGCGTTGGCTACTGCCACTGACCGATCCGTCGATGTTGCAACGCGCCCGCTGAGTAAACTTGTAGACATTTTTCCTGTTGATTGTGAACAGTCAAGCCCTTGCCCGCCGTGGCTCTTGGCCCAAAGTCGTAGGGCTGGGCGCTTGACAGGGGTGACTGCTCAGTCTTGTGGGGACTTTGCGAGGCGCGTATCCTCGCTGACCAGTCTGTCCAACAGTAAAAAAGCGGAATGCCAAAATGTCTGATCTGAAAACTGCCGCTCTCGAATATCATGCCAATCCTCGTCCGGGGAAGCTGAGTGTCGAGCTCACCAAGGCCACTGCTACCGCCCGCGACCTGTCGCTGGCCTACAGCCCCGGCGTAGCTGAACCAGTGCGTGAGATCGCTCGCGATCCTGAACTGGCCTACAAGTACACCGGCAAGGGCAACCTGGTTGCAGTCATTTCCGATGGCACCGCGATTCTCGGCCTGGGCAACCTCGGCCCATTGGCTTCCAAGCCTGTAATGGAAGGTAAAGGCGTACTGTTCAAGCGCTTCGCTGGCATCGACGTTTTCGACATCGAAGTCGACTCCGAAAGCCCGCAAGCCTTCATCGACACCGTCAAGCGCATTTCCATCACCTTCGGTGGCATCAACCTGGAAGACATCAAGGCACCCGAGTGCTTTGAGATCGAACGCGCTCTGATCGAGCAGTGCGACATTCCAGTGTTCCACGATGACCAGCACGGCACTGCAATCGTGACCGCTGCAGGCATGATCAACGCCCTGGAAATCGCTGGCAAAACCCTGGCTGACGCCAAGATCGTCTGCCTGGGCGCTGGTGCTGCTGCCATCTCCTGCATGAAGTTGCTGGTGAGCATGGGCGCAAGCATCGAAAACATCTTCATGGTTGACCGTACTGGCGTGATTCACTCCGGCCGTGACGACCTGAACCAGTACAAAGCCGTGTTCGCCCACGCCACCGAGAAGCGCACCCTGGCTGACGCTCTGAAAGGCGCTGATGTGTTCGTTGGTCTGTCCGGCCCGAACCTGCTGAGCGCGGAAGGCCTGCTGTCGATGGCGGCCAACCCGATCGTGTTCGCGTGCTCGAACCCGGATCCGGAAATCTCCCCGGAACTGGCGCACGCCACCCGTAACGACGTGATCATGGCCACCGGCCGTTCGGACTACCCGAACCAGGTCAACAACGTACTGGGTTTCCCGTTCATCTTCCGTGGTGCCCTGGACGTTCGCGCCAAGCGCATCAACGAAGAAATGAAAGTGGCTGCTGCCAACGCCCTGCGTGAACTGGCCAAACTGCCAGTCCCTCAGGACGTGTGCGATGCCTACGGTGGCGCCCCGCTGGAATTCGGTCGTGAGTACATCATTCCGAAGCCAATGGACCAGCGCCTGATCACCCTGATCTCCGATGCCGTGGCCAAAGCCGCCATCGAGACCGGTGTGGCAACCCTGCCGTATCCGAAGAACTACCCGCTGAAAAGCGTCGATGATGTGTTCAACGGCTAAGTCGTTGTAGCGCTTCAAGCGAAAGCCCCGACTCGCAAGAGTCGGGGCTTTTTTGTTTCTGATGTCTCCTCGCGCGCAAGCCAGCTGCCGCAGGGGGGGGGCTCGCATAGTGGGTGCGCGAGCGGTTTTACCTGTGAAGAAGGCGGTTCATCCACTGCAAATCCTGAAGGCACAAAAAAGCCCCGCACTTCTCTCGAAGACGGGGCTTTTCAGCGGTTCAGGATCAGAACAAATCGATTGGCGCCTGTTCATCCGCTGGCAACGGACTGCCCGGTGCGGTGCCGTTACCCAGTTCATTCACCGATGGCGGCGTGTCTTCGGCCTTGAACAGCTCGAAGTAGGCGCCCGGCGTGCTCGGTGTTGCCGCACGGCCGCTGACCGGATCAACCCGCAGGCTTAGGATGCCTTCCGGCTCAGGCTGCACGTGTGGCGGCTTGTCCTTCAGCGCAGCCGACATGTAGTTCATCCAGATCGGTAGCGCCACCGTGCCGCCGAATTCACGGCGGCCTAGGCTTTCCGGCTGATCGAAGCCTGTCCAGACCGTGGTCACGTAATCGGCGTTGTAGCCAGAGAACCAGGCATCTTTCGATTCGTTGGTCGTACCGGTTTTACCGGCGATGTCGCTGCGACCCATGGCCAGTGCGCGACGGCCGGTGCCGAGCTTGATCACGTCCTGCAACATGCTGTTGAGGATGTAAGTAGTGCGACCATCGACGATCCGCTCGGCCACTGCCGGCACTTGTGGTGCTGCTGTGTTGTCTGCGGATTCGCCCGGAACCGGCGCCGTGTCGACGGTGAGCGGTTGAGTGGCTGGCGCCGCGATGCCGTCCGTGGCCGAGCCGCCCTGCGGCACGGTTGGCGGGTTGGCGACGAACAGCGTGTCGCCATTGCGGCTTTCAATCTTGTCGATGAGATACGGAGTGATCTTGTAGCCGCCGTTGGCGAACGTGCTCCAACCGGTAGCGATCTCCATTGGCGTCAGGGTCGCGGTGCCCAGCGCCAGAGACAGGTTGGGCGGCAGATCCTGCTTGTTGAAGCCGAAGCGGGTGATGTAGTCGATGGTCTTGCCGACGCCCATCGCCTGCAGCAAACGGATCGACACGAGGTTGCGTGACTTGTACAGCCCCTCGCGCAGACGGATCGGACCCAGGAACGTGTTGTTGTCGTTCTTTGGTCGCCAGACCTTGTCCATGTATTCGTCGACGAAAACGATCGGTGCGTCGTTCACCAGGCTGGCGGCGGTGTAGCCGTTATCCAGCGCAGCACTGTAGACGAACGGCTTGAAGCTCGACCCCGGCTGACGCTTGGCCTGCATGGCGCGGTTGTAGTTGCTCTGCTCGAAGGCAAAACCGCCGACCAGGGAGCGAATCGCACCGTTCTGTGGATCCAGCGACACCAGCGCACCTTGCGCTTGCGGAATCTGGCTGAATTTCAGCGAATTGTCCTTCTGGCGCTGTACTCGCACCAGGTCGCCGACCTGCGCGACATCCGACGGCTGACGCGGGGTGGCGCCCATGCTGTTGGTGTTGAGGAACGGCCGCGCCCATTTCATGGTGTCCCAGGCGACATGTTCTTCACCGGTACGGGTCAGCACTTGTAGGCCGTTCTTGTCGACCTGGGTGACGATCGCCGGTTCCAGGCTGCTGATGGTGCGCTGTTTGGTCAGTTCGTTGGCCCAGGCTTCGCGGGTTTTGCCCGGCAAGCGCGATTCAGGGCCGCGATAGCCGTGACGCTGGTCGTAGGTCATCAAACCTTCGTGCAGCGCAGTGTTGGCCATTTCCTGCAGGTTGCTTGGCACCGTGGTGGTGACGCGGAAGCCTTCGGTGTAGGCGTCGCTCCCATAGCGGCCGACCATTTCGGCGCGGGCCATTTCGGCGATGTACGGCGCGTTCACTTCTGGCGTCGGTACGTGATAGCTGGCGTTCAGCGGTTCGTTGACCGCGGCGGTGTAGTCCGCCTCGCTGATCTTGCCGAGTTTGTACATGCGCCCCAGGATCCAGTCGCGGCGTTCTTTGCTGCGCACCGGGTTCGCCAGCGGGTTGAAGCGCGACGGGGCTTTTGGCAGGCCGGCGATCATTGCCATTTGCGCCAGGCTGATGTCGCGGATCGACTTGCCGTAATACACCTGCGCCGCCGCCTCGATGCCGTAGGCGCGGTTGCCCAGATAGATCTTGTTCACATACAGCTCAAGAATCTCGTCCTTGGTCAGCTGTCGTTCGATTTGCAGGGCCAGCAAGATCTCGGTGGTTTTGCGCGAGAAGCTGCGTTCGCTGCTCAGGAAGAAGTTCTTCGCCACCTGCATGGTGATGGTGCTGCCGCCGGACTGAATGTGGCCGCTTTTGACCAATTGCGTCGCGGCGCGCATCAGGCTGCTCGGATCGACACCGTAGTGATTGGCGAAATTGTCGTCTTCAGCACTTAGTAACGCATTAATGAAATTGGGGGGAATGTCGGCGAAACGGATCGGAGTCCGGCGCATTTCGCCAAATTCTGCGATCAACTTGTTGTCGCTGCTGTAGACCCGCAGTGGAATCTGCAACTGAATGCTTCTCAGCGCCTCCACAGATGGCAAACCCGGACTAAGGTAAAGATACGCGCCGCTGAGACCTAATAGCAGTCCGCAGAAAACGGCGACGATGGACCAACCGAAAAATTTCAGCAGACGAATCAAGGCTTTTGGACATCCAGGGCAAAGAATGAATTTGGCGACGGGGTTCCGGCTATACACAGAACGGCCCGCGCTGGCAGTAAAAAGCGGAAAAAATCGCTGGGCATTATAAGCACTTTTCTGCCGGAGGCGTCATTGGCGCTTCTGTCAAGACGGGGTGAAGGAACGCAATGCGTATTACAGAGTCCGTAACTCACGGAAAGTCATAGGGAATTGGTAGTGCTGGGACTCTTCAATAAAAAGGCCAATACGTTACTGGGGATCGACATCAGTTCCACGTCGGTGAAGCTGCTGGAGTTGAGCCGTCAGGGTGACCGCTACCGGGTCGAGGCATACGCGGTGGAGCCGTTGCCAGCTAACGCTGTGGTCGAGAAAAACATCGCCGAGCTCGAAGGTGTCGGCCAGGCGCTGAGCCGGGTGCTGGTCAAGGCGCGCACCAGCAACAGGAGCGTGGCGGTGGCGGTGGCCGGTTCCGCGGTCATCACCAAAATCATCGAAATGGACGCCGGACTGTCAGACGACGAGCTGGAAAACCAGCTCAAGATCGAAGCTGACCAATACATTCCCTATCCGCTGGACGAGGTTGCTATCGACTTTGAAGTCCAGGGCGTGTCGCCGCGCAACCCCGAGCGAGTCAACGTGTTGCTCGCTGCCTGCCGAAAGGAGAACGTCGAAGTCCGTGAAGCAGCCCTCGCGCTCGCCGGGCTGACGGCTCGCGTGGTGGACGTCGAGGCGTATGCGCTGGAACGCTCGTTCGGCCTGCTCGCGACGCAACTGGCGGCCTCCCAGGAGCGCCTGACCGTGGCGGTGGTCGACATCGGCGCAACCATGACCACCCTCAGCGTTCTGTACAACGGCAAGATCATCTACACCCGAGAGCAACTGTTCGGCGGTCGTCAACTGACCGAAGAAATCCAGCGTCGCTATGGCCTGACCGTCGAGCAGGCGGGGCTGGCGAAGAAACAGGGTGGCCTTCCCGACGACTATGTCAGCGAGGTGTTGCAGCCATTTCGTGAAGCGCTGGTGCAGCAGGTTTCGCGTTCGTTGCAGTTCTTCTTCGCCTCAGGGCAGTACAACGCGGTCGATCACATTCTGCTGGCCGGCGGCACCGCATCGGTGTCGGGTCTGGATAGATTGATCGAGCAGCGCCTCGATACGCCGACTCAGGTGGCCAATCCTTTTTCCGACATGGCCTTGAGCAGCAAGGTCAACGCCGGGGCCCTGGCCAGTGACGCGCCGGCCCTGATGATTGCCTGCGGGCTCGCGCTCAGGAGTTTCGACTGATGGCGCGGATCAACCTTTTACCCTGGCGTGAGGAGCGCCGCGAAGCACAGCGCAAACGCTTCCTGCTGGTGCTGACGGGCGTGTTGGTCGGCTCTGTGGGCGCAGTGTTTATCGCCGATCAGATCATCAATACGGCCATCGCCCGGCAAGCGGCCCGTAACGACTACATTGGCAAACAGATTGCTGTAGTCGACGAGCGGATCAAACAAATCAGCGAGCTTAAGGCTCATCGCCAACAATTGCTCGAGCGCATGAACATCATCCAGGACCTGCAGGGCAACCGGCAGGTCATCGGGCGGATTTTCGATCAACTGGCGCGCACTTTGCCCGATGGCGTGTATTTCACTGACGTGAAAATGGCTGGTAAAACCCTGTCGATCAGTGGGGCAGCGGAGTCGAACAATCGTGTTTCCGAGTTGATGCGCAATCTGGAGGCGTCCGACTGGTTCGAAGCGCCGAGTCTGAACGAAGTGAAGGCCGCTTCAGCCGACCAGGTGGAGCAGGCCAACGTCTTTCAATTGACTGTTCGTCAGACCCAGCCCATGACGCTGGAGGGCGAGCAATGAAGCCGTCCGAATGGCTGGAGAGTCTGCGCAACGTCGATTTCAACGATCTGGACACCAGCAACATCGGTTCCTGGCCGGCCGCGGTGAAGGCCATCGCCGGCGCGCTGGTGATGGTTCTGGTATTGGCGTTTGGCTATAACTTTTTCATCAGCGACATGGAAAACCAACTCGAGGCCAGGCGCCTGGAGGAGGCCGCGCTCAAGGAGCAGTTCGCCAGCAAGGCGCACCTGTCGGCCAATCTCGAGTTGTACACCCAGCAGATGAAGGAAATGGAAAACTCCTTCGGCGTGTTGTTGCGGCAATTGCCGAGCGACACTGAGGTGCCGGGTTTACTGGAAGACATCACCCGCACGGGATTGGGTAGCGGCCTGGAGTTCGAGGAGATCAAACTGCTGCCGGAAGTGACTCAGCCGTTCTACATCGAACTGCCGATCCAGATTACCGTCACCGGCTCCTATCACGATCTTGCCACTTTCGTCAGCGGAGTGGCCGGGTTGCCGCGCATTGTCACGCTGCATGATTTCGAACTGGCACCGGCCAATAAGGAAGGCGGGCCGAAGCTGCGCATGAGCATTCTTGCCAAGACTTACCGCTATAACGACAAGGGGCTGCAGAAATGACCCTGACTCGTTATCTCGCGCTGTCGGCGGCGCTGCTGGCATTGAGCGGGTGTGGCGGCAGCGAAGGTTTCAGTGACCTCGACGCCTATATAAATGAAGTGCGTCTGCGCCCGGCGGGCAAGATTGAACCCACGCCGACATTCCACACTTACCCGAAATTCACGTATAGCGCCGCCAATCTGCGCAGTCCGTTCTCACGTCAGGTGCGTGTCGATCTGGCCGGGCAGAAGCACGGTTCGCGCAACGTCAAACCTGACCCGAACCGGGTCAGGCAATACCTCGAAGGCTTCAACATCGAGCAGTTTGAAATGGTCGGCACGATTTCCAATGCCAACCGCTCCTTTGCGCTATTGCGCGGGGCGGGCGGGGTGCATCGGTTGAAGGTCGGCGACTACCTGGGGCGCAACGACGGGCGCATCGTTGCCATCAGCGCCACTCAGGTCGATGTCATTGAAATCGTGCCCGACGGCGAAGGCGCCTGGCTGGAGCGTCCACGCACCATTCCTTTGAAAGAGCACTCTTAGTGGAAGTCGAATAATGAACAGGATTTTCTCCACCCTCGGTTTTTCGCTATGGATAGCGCTGATGTCGCCGATGGTAATCGCGGCCAATCTGAAGACGCTGGACGTGGCGGCATTGCCGGGTGATCGCGTCGAACTGAAGCTGTCGTTCGACGGCCCTCCACCGCAACCCAAGGGCTACACCACCGAATCCCCGGCGCGGATTGCCCTGGATTTGCCCGGTGTAGCCAGTCATTTGGCCAAAAAGAATCTCGATCTGGGCCGCGGCAATGCGCGCACGGCCACGGTGGTTGAAGCCAAGGATCGCACCCGCCTGATCGTCAGCCTGACGCAGCTTGCGCCTTACAGCACGCGGGTCGAGGGTAAGAATCTGTTCGTGGTGGTAGGTCAGGGGGCTCCAGCGGCCACGCCGCGTTCCGCCGCTGTTGCAGCGCCGCGCGTGACCACGGCGGCGCCTCCCGCCACGGCGTTCGTCGCCAAGGCCCGAGCCATTCGCGGCGTTGATTTTCAGCGCGGTACCGCAGGCGAGGGCAACGTGGTCATCGACCTGTCTGACCCGACCATCGCCCCGGATATCCAGGAACATGATGGCAAAGTCATCCTCAGCTTCGCGCGCACCCAGTTGCCCGACAAGTTGCGGGTGCGCCTCGACGTCAAGGATTTCGCCACGCCTGTGCAGTTCGTCAATGCTGCCGCGACCGGCAATCGTGCAATCATCACCATCGAGCCCAGCGGCACTTTCGATTACTCCACATTCCAGACCGACAACAAGCTGACCGTCAGCATTCGTCCGATGACGATGGACGACCTGCAAAAACGCAACGCTGACCGTCAGGCGTACACCGGCGAAAAACTCTCGCTGAATTTTCAGGACATCGATGTACGTTCGGTGCTGCAACTGATCGCTGATTTCACCAACCTCAACCTCGTGGCCAGCGATACGGTGCAGGGCGGCATCACCTTGCGCCTGCAAAATGTGCCGTGGGACCAGGCACTGGATCTGGTGTTGAAAACCAAAGGGCTGGATAAACGCAAGATCGGCAACGTGCTGCTGGTGGCGCCGGCCGATGAGATCGCCGCCCGTGAGCGCCAGGAGCTGGAATCGCAGAGGCAGATCGCTGAATTGGCACCGTTGCGCCGTGAACTGCTGCAGGTGAACTACGCCAAGGCCGCGGACATCGCCAAGCTGTTCCAGTCAGTGACCAGCGCCGAGGCGAAAATCGACGAGCGCGGTTCGATCACCGTCGATGAACGCACCAATAACATCATTGCCTACCAGACTCAGGATCGTCTTGATGAGCTGCGGCGGATCGTGGCGCAACTGGATATTCCGGTGCGCCAAGTGATGATCGAGGCGCGAATCGTTGAGGCCAACGTCGATTACGACAAAAGCCTGGGCGTGCGCTGGGGCGGCTCCATCCAGAACAAGGGCAACTGGAACACGTCTGGTGTGAGCAACGGTTCTTCCACCACCATCGGAACACCGGGCAGCACCAGCACCAACTCGCCGTTCGTCGACATGGGCACCGTCAACAACACGTCCGGGATTGGTATCGCTTTTATCACTGACAACGTGTTGCTCGATCTTGAGCTGACGGCCATGGAAAAAACCGGCAACGGCGAAATCGTCTCGCAACCGAAAGTCGTCACCTCCGACAAGGAAACCGCCAAGATCCTCAAAGGCACCGAAATTCCCTACCAGGAAGCCAGCTCCAGCGGCGCCACCTCGGTGTCGTTCAAGGAGGCTTCGCTGTCGCTGGAGGTGACGCCACAGATCACGCCAGACAACCGCATCATCATGGAGGTCAAGGTCACCAAGGACGAACCGGACTACCTGAACAAAGTGCAGGATGTCCCGCCGATCAAAAAGAACGAGGTCAACGCCAAGGTGCTGGTCAATGACGGCGAAACCATCGTGATTGGGGGCGTTTTCTCAAATACTCAAAGCAAGGTTGTAGATAAGGTGCCATTTCTTGGCGATGTGCCGTATCTTGGCCGCCTTTTCCGGCGTGATGTGGTTTCGGAGAAAAAATCCGAGCTGCTGGTATTTCTCACTCCGCGTATCATGAATAACCAGGCGATTGCTGTGAGTCGTTGATTCTGTGCGAAATTTGATTCTTGTAGGACCGATGGGCGCTGGAAAAAGCACCATCGGCCGGTTGCTGGCCAAAGAGCTGCGCCTGCCGTTCAAAGATTCCGACAAGGAAATTGAACTGCGCACGGGCGCCAATATCCCGTGGATCTTCGACAAGGAAGGCGAGCCGGGCTTTCGCGACCGTGAGCAGGCGATGATCGCCGAACTGTGCGGATTCGATGGCGTGGTGTTGGCGACCGGCGGTGGCGCAGTCATGCGCGATGCCAACCGCAAGGCCCTCCATGACGGCGGGCGTGTGGTGTATTTGCACGCCTCTGTCGAACAGCAGGTTGGCCGCACCTCCCGCGATCGCAATCGGCCGTTGCTGCGCACCGCTGATCCGGCGAAAACCCTGCGAGACCTGCTCGCGATCCGTGATCCTCTTTATCGGGAAATCGCCGATCTGGTGGTGGAAACCGACGAACGGCCGCCACGCATGGTGGTGCTCGACATTCTCGATCGCCTGGCGCAGCTTCCACCCCGTTAAAGCATCGCCCGAAATGCGCTATCCTCGGCGTCCTGTCACAGCCCGTCGAGGTTGTGGCGGATGGCGTGCGAGCGGCGTCATACCCGCTATAGGCCGCAGACAACCAATAATTCAGGGCAGGACGCCTGCTTCCATCTTCACTGTGGGGACACATGCAGACACTCAAGGTCGATCTAGGCGAGCGCAGCTACCCGATTCATATTGGCGAAGGTTTGTTGGATCAGCCGCAACTGCTGGCACCGCATATTCACGGGCGGCAGGTGGCAATCATCTCCAATGAGACCGTTGCGCCGCTCTATCTCGAACGTCTGACCCGCAGCCTGGCGCAGTTCTCGGTGATTTCCGTGGTGTTGCCCGACGGCGAAGCCTTCAAGAACTGGGAAACCCTGCAACTGATCTTCGACGGTCTGCTGACCGCCCGTCATGACCGCCGCACGACCGTTATTGCCCTGGGTGGCGGTGTGATCGGCGATATGGCCGGTTTCGCCGCGGCCTGTTACCAGCGTGGCGTCGATTTCATCCAGATTCCCACCACTTTGCTGTCCCAGGTCGATTCGTCGGTGGGCGGCAAGACCGGTATCAATCATCCGCTGGGCAAGAACATGGTTGGCGCGTTCTATCAGCCGAACGTGGTGCTGATCGATACCGCTTCCCTGAAGACGCTGCCCGAGCGCGAGTTGTCGGCGGGGCTGGCGGAAGTCATCAAGTACGGCCTGATTTGCGACGAACCGTTCCTGACCTGGCTCGAAGACAATGTAGACGCCTTGCGCGCGCTGGATCAAAAGGCCCTGACGTACGCCATCGAGCGCTCCTGCGCAGCCAAAGCTGCGGTGGTCGGCGCTGATGAGAAGGAAACCGGCGTACGCGCCACGCTCAACCTCGGTCACACCTTCGGCCACGCCATCGAGACTCACATGGGCTATGGTGTCTGGCTGCATGGTGAGGCGGTGGCGGCTGGCACCGTGATGGCGCTGGAGATGTCCGCGCGTCTGGGCTGGATCAGCGAGCAGGAGCGTGATCGCGGTATTCGCCTGTTCCAGCGTGCAGGTCTGCCGGTGATCCCGCCTGCCGAAATGACCGAAGCCGATTTTCTTCAACACATGGCAATCGACAAAAAAGTGATCGACGGTCGCCTGCGCCTGGTGCTGCTGCGCCGGATGGGCGAAGCGGTAGTGACCGACGATTATCCGAAAGAGGTTCTACAGGCCACGCTGGGAGCGGATTACCGCGCCTTGGCACAGCTTAAAGGTTAATAAGATTCCGATGACTAGTTTGCATGCCGACGAGGCGTTCCTCGGCCATTTTCAGTTAAGTCACGATCCCTTCGCGCCGCGGGTGCCGGGCTTCAAGTTCTTTCCGGCCCAGCGCAAACCGGTGCTGGGACAATTGCATCATCTGGCGCGTTACAGCCAGTTGCTGCTGGTGGTCACCGGCCCGGAAGGCAGCGGCAAGACCCTGCTGCGTCAGGCGCTGGTCGCCAGCACCAACAAACAATCTGTGCAGAGCGTGGTGGTTTCCGCCCGCGGTGCTGGTGATGCGGCTGGCGTGCTGCGCCAGGTGGCGCAGGCGCTGAACGTCGCTCAGGCCGATGTCGCTGCGATTCTGGATCAGGTGGTGCAACTGGCGCTGACCGGTCAGGAAGTCTATCTGCTGGTGGACGATGCCGAGCAACTCGACGAATCGGCCCTCGATGCGCTGATGGCACTGGGTGCCGGCGCGCCGGAAGGTCGCCCGCATGTATTCCTGTTCGGTGAATCGTCGCTGATCGCTCAACTCGAGGCTTTGCAGCTCGAGGAAGAACGCTTCCACGTCATCGAGTTGCAGCCTTACACCGAAGAAGAGACCCGCGAGTATCTCGACCAACGGCTCGAAGGTGCAGGCCGGGGTGTCGAACTTTTCACCGCGGATCAGATCTCTGATATTCACGAAAGCGCCGAGGGTTGGCCGGGTAACATCAACCAGGTCGCTCGCGATGCTCTGATCGAAGTCATGATTGCCAGCCGCTCTGCGGTCAAGCGTCCAAGTATGGGGTTTAACATGCCGAAGAAACACGTATTGGCGATTTCTGCCGTCGTTGTGGTCGCGGTTGCCGCCGCCTGGTTGATGCCGGGTCGCAGCAAGGCACCCACCACCGGCGCGCCGGCCAATGAGCAGGCTCAACTGCCATTGGGTCAGGGCGCAGCGAATGGCGGTGCTCCAGCGGTCGAATTCGCCGGTAATACACAGCCGATGCCGTTGCCGCTGGTCGGCAACTCGCAACCCGTCATGCGCGGCCCATTGGCCGAAGCGGCTGGCGGTATCACTGAAGGCGACGACGGCGTGCCATTGGAAGGCTCCAGCGATACGCCGCCAACCGTGACCACTTCGGCGCCACCGGCGGGTGTTCCGGCCGGTCCTGCACCGACGCCGGCACCGACGCAAATCGCCACTGCCAAGCCTGCTCCGGCAGCGCCAGCAGCCAAACCGGCTCCAGCGCCTGCCAAGCCAGTGGCAGCCGCTAAACCGGTCGAGAAGCCGGTTACTGTCGCCAAAGCCGCCGGTGGCAGCTGGTACGCCGGGCAACCGACGGGCAACTACGTGGTGCAGATCCTCGGCACCAGCTCCGAAACGAGCGCACAAAACTTCGTCAAAGAGCAGGGCGGCGAGTACCGTTATTTCAAGAAAATGCTCAACGGCAAGCCTCTCTACGTGATCACCTACGGCAACTTCGCCAATCGTGACGCGGCTGTTTCTGCCATCAAGGCCTTGCCAGCGAAGGTTCAGGCTGGTAAACCTTGGCCTCGCACTGTCGCCAGCGTCCAACAGGAACTGGCAACAACTCGCTGAAGATTCGGCGGCCTTACCCAGGCCGCCTCTCCAAGCACCTCAAAATTTCTACGAGTGCGCGCGTCCTTCCAGGTCGCGTGCCTTGTGGTGTCTGCGTCACAGTAGTCTTTGAGTCGTTGCGGTCAAAATTAAAAAAGTTTTGACTAGCACAGCAGATCGCTTTAAACCTTTCACAAATGCGACATGAATTTGCGACATTTCGTCGTCAAATTTGTGAGCCTCTGTGTCGCTGTGTACAATGACCACCCTTTTGCCCCCGCTAAGCCGGCGTACGTTCGGCGCGGAACGCAAGTGGTTGAATTGAAAAGAAATTTGCCTCGAAAAGAGGCAGCCTGGTGAGAAAGTGTCTATGAAAGCAGGTCTGTACCAACCAGATGAATTCAAGGATAACTGCGGTTTCGGCCTGATAGCCCATATGCAGGGCGAGCCCAGTCATACCCTTTTGCAAACGGCCATTGAGGCCCTGACCTGCATGACCCACCGCGGTGGGATTAATGCCGACGGCAAGACCGGTGACGGTTGCGGTCTGCTGATTCAAAAGCCCGATGCGTTCCTGCGTGCGATTGCCCAGGAAGCCTTCAGCGTCGAACTGCCCAAGCAATATGCCGTGGGCATGGTCTTCTTCAATCAGGATCCGGCCAAGGCCGAAGCCGCTCGCGAGAACATGAACCGCGAGATCCTCGCTGAAGGCCTGCAACTGATCGGCTGGCGCAAAGTGCCAATCGACACCAGCGTCCTTGGTCGCCTGGCCCTTGAGCGCCTGCCGCAGATCGAGCAGGTCTACATCGGCGGCGAAGGCCTGAGCGATCAGGACATGGCGGTCAAGTTGTTCAGCGCCCGCCGTCGTTCGTCGGTGGCCAATGCCGTCGACTCCGACCACTACATCTGCAGCTTTTCGCACAAGACCATCATTTATAAAGGCCTGATGATGCCGGCCGACCTGGCCGCGTTCTATCCGGACCTGAGCGACGAGCGCCTGCAAACCGCGATCTGCGTGTTCCACCAGCGTTTCTCCACCAACACCCTGCCGAAATGGCCGCTGGCTCAGCCATTCCGCTTCCTCGCCCACAACGGCGAGATCAACACGATCACCGGTAACCGTAACTGGGCGCAGGCCCGTCGGACCAAGTTCACCAACGATCTGATGGATCTGGAAGAACTCGGCCCGCTGGTCAACCGTGTCGGTTCCGACTCCTCGAGCATGGACAACATGCTCGAACTGATGGTCACCGGCGGCATCGACCTGTTCCGTGGCGTGCGGATGATCATTCCGCCTGCGTGGCAGAACGTTGAAACCATGGACCCGGATCTGCGTGCGTTCTACGAGTACAACTCGATGCACATGGAGCCTTGGGACGGCCCGGCCGGCGTGGTCATGACCGATGGTCGCTACGCGGTGTGCCTGCTTGACCGTAACGGTTTGCGCCCGGCGCGCTGGGTCACCACCACCAACGGTTTCATCACCGTTGCTTCGGAAATCGGCGTCTGGAACTACCAGCCAGAAGACGTGATCGCCAAGGGCCGTGTCGGTCCGGGGCAGATCCTCGCCGTGGACACTGAAACCGGGCAGATCCTCGACACCGATGCGATCGACAACCGCTTGAAATCCCGTCATCCGTACAAGCAATGGCTGCGCAAGAATGCCCTGCGCATTCAGGCGACCATGGAAGACAACGATCACGGTTCGGCTTTCTACGACGTCGATCAGCTCAAGCAATACATGAAGATGTATCAGGTCACGTTCGAGGAGCGCGATCAGGTCCTGCGTCCGCTTGGCGAACAAGGCTACGAAGCCGTGGGCTCGATGGGCGACGATACGCCGATGGCCGTGCTGTCCCAGCGCGTGCGCACGCCGTACGACTATTTCCGCCAGCAGTTCGCGCAGGTCACCAACCCGCCGATCGACCCGCTGCGTGAAGCCATCGTGATGTCGCTGGAAATCTGCCTCGGTGCCGAGCGCAACATCTTCCAGGAGTCGCCGGAACACGCCTCGCGCGTGATCCTCAGCTCGCCGGTGATTTCCCCGGCCAAGTGGCGCTCGTTGATGAATCTCGACCGCCCGGGCTTTGAGCGGCAGATCATCGACCTCAACTACGACGAAAGCGTCGGCCTCGAAGCGGCCATCCGCAATGTGGCCGATCAGGCTGAAGAAGCCGCGCGCGCCGGTCGTACCCAGATCGTCCTGAGCGACCGCCATATCGCGCCGGGCAAACTGCCGATTCACGCCTCGCTGGCCACCGGTGCGGTACACCACCGCCTGACCGAAAAAGGCCTGCGCTGCGATTCCAACATCCTCGTTGAAACCGCGACCGCACGCGATCCGCACCACTTTGCCGTGCTGATCGGTTTCGGCGCCTCGGCGGTCTATCCGTTCCTGGCTTACGAAGTGCTGGGCGACCTGATCCGTACCGGTGAAGTGCTGGGCGACCTCTACGAGGTGTTCAAGAACTACCGCAAAGGCATCACCAAAGGTCTGCTCAAGATCCTGTCGAAGATGGGCATCTCGACCATCGCTTCGTACCGCGGTGCGCAGTTGTTCGAAGCCATCGGCCTGGCCGAAGAAGTGTGCGAGCTGAGCTTCCGTGGCGTGCCGAGCCGCATCAAGGGCGCACGTTTCGTCGATATCGAAGCCGAGCAAAAGGCACTGGCCACCGAAGCCTGGAGCCCGCGCAAGCCGATCCAGCAGGGCGGCCTGCTGAAGTTCGTCCACGGTGGCGAATACCACGCCTACAACCCGGACGTGGTCAACACCCTGCAAGCCGCCGTGCAGCAGGGCGACTACGCCAAGTTCAAGGAATACACCTCGCTGGTGGACAACCGTCCGGTGTCGATGATTCGCGACCTGTTCAAGGTCAAGACCCTCGACACGCCGCTGGACATCAGTGAAATCGAACCGCTGGAATCGGTGCTCAAGCGCTTCGACTCCGCCGGTATCTCGCTGGGCGCCCTGTCGCCGGAAGCTCACGAAGCCCTGGCCGAAGCCATGAACCGCCTCGGTGCGCGTTCCAACTCCGGCGAAGGTGGTGAAGACCCGGCGCGTTACGGCACCATCAAGAGTTCGAAAATCAAGCAGGTCGCCACTGGCCGTTTCGGCGTGACGCCGGAATACCTGGTCAACGCCGAAGTGCTGCAGATCAAGGTCGCCCAAGGCGCCAAGCCGGGCGAGGGCGGGCAACTGCCGGGCGGTAAAGTGAACGGGCTGATCGCCAAGCTGCGCTATGCAGTGCCGGGTGTAACGCTGATTTCGCCACCGCCGCACCACGACATCTATTCGATCGAAGACTTGTCGCAGCTGATTTTTGACCTCAAGCAGGTCAACCCGAAGGCGCTGGTTTCGGTGAAACTCGTCGCCGAAGCGGGCGTCGGCACCATCGCTGCCGGTGTGGCCAAGGCCTACGCGGACTTGATCACCATCTCCGGCTACGACGGTGGCACCGGTGCTTCGCCGCTGACCTCGATCAAATACGCTGGCGCACCGTGGGAACTCGGCCTGGCTGAAACCCACCAGACCCTGCGCGGCAACGACCTGCGCGGCAAAGTCCGGGTGCAGACCGACGGTGGCCTGAAAACCGGCCTCGACGTCATCAAGGCTGCCATCCTCGGCGCCGAAAGCTTCGGCTTCGGTACTGCGCCGATGATCGCGCTGGGCTGCAAATACCTGCGCATCTGCCACCTGAACAACTGCGCCACCGGCGTCGCGACTCAGAACGAGAAGCTGCGCAAGGATCACTACATCGGCACCGTCGACATGGTGGTGAATTTCTTCACCTACGTCGCCGAAGAAACCCGTGAGTGGCTGGCCAAGCTCGGCGTGCGTTCCCTCGAAGAGCTGATCGGCCGCACCGATCTGCTGGAAATCCTTGAAGGCCAGACCGCCAAGCAAAACCACCTGGATCTGACCCCGCTGCTGGGCAGCGATCACATCCCGGCGGACAAACCTCAGTTCTGCGGCGTTGAGCGCAACCCGCCATTCGACCAAGGCCTGCTGGCCGAGAAAATGGTCGAGATGGCGTCGTCGGCGATCAATGACATGAGCGGCGCCGAATTCGACCTGGACATCTGCAACTGCGACCGTTCGATCGGCGCGCGGATCTCCGGTGAAATCGCGCGCAAGCACGGCAACCAGGGCATGGCCAAGGCGCCGATCACCTTCCGTTTCAAAGGGACGGCGGGTCAGAGCTTTGGCGTGTGGAACGCCGGCGGTCTGAACATGTACCTGCAAGGCGATGCCAACGACTACGTCGGCAAAGGCATGACCGGCGGCAAACTGGTCATCGTGCCGCCGAAGGGCAGCGTCTATCAGACTCAGAACAGCGCCATCATCGGCAACACCTGCCTGTACGGCGCCACGGGCGGCAAGCTGTTCGCCGCTGGCACCGCAGGTGAGCGTTTCGCCGTGCGTAACTCAGGTGCCCACACGGTTGTGGAAGGCACTGGCGATCACTGCTGCGAGTACATGACCGGTGGTTTCGTCTGCGTCTTGGGCAAAACCGGTTACAACTTCGGTTCTGGCATGACCGGTGGTTTCGCCTACGTGCTTGATCAGGACAACTCTTTCGTTGACCGGGTCAACCACGAACTGGTGGAAATCCAGCGGATCAGCGGCGAGGCGATGGAGGCCTATCGCAGCCATCTGCAAAACGTGCTGAACGAGTATGTCGCCGAAACCGACAGCGAGTGGGGGCGTGAACTCGCCGAGAACCTCGATGACTACTTGCGCCGTTTCTGGCTGGTCAAGCCGAAGGCTGCCAACCTGAAATCGTTGCTTTCCAGCACTCGTGCCAACCCGCAGTGATATGCGCCTGAAGAGTTTGATGAGGTTTTAACAATGGCTGAACGTCTGAATAACGACTTCCAGTTCATCGATGTCGGGCGCAAAGATCCGAAGAAGAAACTGTTGCGTCAACGCAAGAAAGAGTTCGTCGAGATCTACGAACCGTTCAAACCCCAGCAGTCGGCCGATCAGGCCCACCGCTGCCTGGGTTGCGGCAACCCGTATTGCGAATGGAAGTGCCCGGTGCACAACTTCATTCCCAACTGGCTCAAATTGGTGGCCGAAGGCAACATCCTTCAGGCCGCCGAGCTGTCGCACCAGACCAACACCCTGCCGGAAGTGTGCGGCCGGGTGTGCCCGCAGGATCGTCTGTGCGAGGGTGCCTGCACCCTCAACGACGGTTTTGGCGCGGTGACCATCGGTTCGGTCGAGAAGTACATCACCGACACCGCGTTCGCCATGGGCTGGCGCCCGGACATGTCCAAGGTCAAGCCGACCGGCAAGCGTGTCGCGATCATCGGCGCAGGCCCGGCGGGCCTGGGCTGTGCCGACGTGCTGGTACGCGGCGGTGTGACCCCGGTGGTGTTCGACAAGAACCCGGAAATCGGTGGTCTGCTGACCTTCGGTATCCCCGAGTTCAAGCTGGAAAAGACCGTGCTGAGCAATCGTCGCGAAGTCTTCACCGGCATGGGCATCGAGTTCCGCCTCAACACCGAGGTCGGCAAAGACGTGACCATGGAGCAACTGCTCGCCGAATACGATGCGGTGTTCATGGGCATGGGCACCTACACCTACATGAAGGGCGGTTTTGCCGGTGAGGATCTGCCGGGCGTCTACGACGCGCTGGACTTCCTGATCGCCAACGTCAACCGCAACCTGGGCTTTGAAAAGTCGCCGGAAGATTTCGTCGACATGAAAGGCAAGAAGGTTGTGGTGCTCGGCGGCGGCGACACGGCGATGGACTGCAACCGCACGTCGATTCGTCAGGGCGCCAAGTCGGTGACCTGCGCCTATCGTCGTGACGAAGCGAACATGCCCGGCTCGCGCAAAGAGGTGAAGAACGCCAAGGAAGAGGGCGTGAAATTCCTCTATAACCGCCAGCCGATCGCCATCGTCGGTGAAGACAAGGTCGAAGGCGTGAAGGTGGTCGAGACCCGTCTCGGCGAACCGGACGCCCGTGGCCGCCGCAGCCCCGAGCCGATCCCGGGCTCCGAAGAGATCATCCCGGCCGACGCCGTGGTCATCGCTTTCGGTTTCCGTCCGAGCCCGGCGCCGTGGTTCGAACAGTTCGAAATCCAGACGGACAGCCAGGGCCGCGTAGTTGCGCCCGAGCAAGGTCAGTACAAGCACCAGACCAGCAACCCGAAGATATTTGCGGGTGGCGACATGGTGCGCGGTTCGGATCTGGTGGTGACGGCGATCTTCGAAGGCCGTAATGCCGCCGAAGGTATCCTCGATTACCTTGGTGTTTAACCAGACTTGAAATGCGATTAAATGTGGGAGCGGGCTTGCTCGCGAAAGCGGTCTGTCAGTCAACATCTCTGTTGAGTGTGCCGGCCTCTTCGCGAGCAAGCCCGCTCCCACAGTTGTTTCGTGGTGTTGCAAAAAGCCGGTTTCAACCGCGACAAATTGACCCGATAGACAAAAGGCTGACCTGCATCCGTGCCTTTTGCGTCGCGCTCTGAGAAAATGCCCGCACTTTTTTTCCGGATGCCGACATGACTGCCCTGAAGAACGACCGTTTCCTGCGCGCCCTGCTCAAGCAACCCGTTGACGTCACCCCGGTGTGGATGATGCGTCAGGCCGGTCGCTACCTGCCGGAATACCGCGCCAGCCGTGCCCACGCCGGTGACTTCATGAGCCTGTGCATGAATCCGGAATTCGCCTGCGAAGTCACGATGCAACCGCTCGACCGCTACCCGCAACTGGACGCGGCGATCCTGTTTTCCGACATCCTCACCATCCCCGATGCCATGGGCCAGGGCCTGTACTTCGAGACCGGTGAAGGCCCGCGCTTCAAGAAAGTCGTCAGCACCCTGGCCGACATTGAAGCTTTGCCTATCCCTGATCCGCACAAAGACCTTGGTTACGTGATGGATGCGGTCAGCACCATCCGTCGCGAGCTCAACGGTCGCGTTCCGCTGATCGGCTTCTCCGGCAGCCCTTGGACGCTGGCCACATACATGGTCGAAGGCGGCTCGTCGAAAGACTTCCGCAAGACCAAAGCGATGCTCTACGACAATCCGCAAGCCATGCACCTGCTGCTGGATAAACTCGCGCAGTCGGTGACCTCCTACCTCAACGGCCAGATCATGGCCGGTGCGCAAGCGGTGCAGATCTTCGATACCTGGGGCGGCAATCTGTCGGCGGCGGCGTATCAGGAGTTCTCGCTGGCCTACATGAAGAAAATCGTCAGCGGCCTGATCCGCGAGCACGACGGTCGCAAAGTGCCGGTGATCCTGTTCACCAAAAACGGCGGCCTGTGGCTGGAAAGCATCGCTGACGCTGGCGCCGACGCACTGGGTCTGGACTGGACCTGCGACATCGGCAACGCCCGCGCCCGTGTCGGCGACAAAGTCGCGCTGCAAGGCAACATGGACCCGACCGTGCTTTATGCAAAACCGCAAGCGATCCGCACCGAAGTCGGGCGCATTCTGGCCAGCTACGGCAAGGGCAGCGGCCACGTGTTCAACCTCGGCCACGGCATCACCCCTGAGGTCGATCCGGAGCACGCGGGCGCCTTCCTGCGCGCGGTGCATGAGCTGTCGGCGCAGTATCACGTGTGATCGACGCCCAGCTCTAAGTTCAGCAAAGCAAAACGCCCGGCAAATGCCGGGCGTTTTTGTTTCCACGATCTGGAGCCGAAAACAGACCAACTGTGGGAGAGGATTTTTGTCAGGCGTTGACGCCGCCCAACGGCGGCAACTTCGCCAGCTTCAACGCCACCAACAGCGCCACCAGCAACAGCGCGCCGATAAACAAACCAATCCCGTTCCACCCGCCCAAGTGCCAGAACACCCCGCCTGCCGTGCCGGCAATGCTTGATCCGGCGTAATAGCTAAACAGGTAAAGCGAAGACGCCTGTCCTTTGGCTCTGGTCGCCCGCCGCCCGATCCAGCTACTCGCCACCGAGTGCGCCCCAAAGAAGCCAAAGGTGAAGATCAGCATGCCGATGATGATCAGCGGCACAGGGGTGAACATCGTCAGCGCCAAACCTGCAAACATCAGCGCAATCGTCGCCCACAACACTTTGCGTCGGCCCAGTTTGTCCGCCAGTGAACCGATCTTCGCCGAGCTGTAGATACCCGACAGGTACACCACCGACAGCAAGCCGACAAACACCTGATCAAGATTGTACGGCGCAGCCAGCAAGCGATAGCCGATGTAGTTGAACAGCGTGACGAACGCGCCCATCAGCAAAAAGGCTTCAAGGAACAGCAGCGGCAAACCGGCGTCGCGAAAATGCATGGTGAAGCCGTCGAGCAGGCTGCGCGGGTGTAGCGAGCGCGAACGAAAGTTGCGCGACTCGGGGAGGATTTTCCAGAACACCGCTGCCGCGACCAGCGCCAGGCCGCCAATCACCAGCATCGCCGTGTGCCAACTGACGAAGTCGATCAGCACCCCGGTGATCAACCGTCCGCTCATCCCGCCAATTGCGTTGCCGCCGATGTACAAACCCATGGCAAGGCCGATGTGCTGCGGATGAATTTCTTCACTCAGATAGGTCATCGCCACCGCCGCCAGACCGCTCAATGACAACCCGATCAGTGCGCGCATGATCAGCACACCCTGCCAGCTCGGCATCATTGAACTGGCGATGGTGCACAACGCCGCCGCGAACAGCGCGGTGACCATCACCGGTTTACGCCCGACCCGATCGGAAATCGGCCCGGTAATCAGCAGGCCGATGGCGAGCATACCCGTGGACACTGACAGAATCAGGCTGCTCTGCGCCGCGTTGATCCCGTATTCGTGGGACAGCAGCGGCATCATCGGCTGTACGCAATACAGCAGGGCGAAGGTCGCGAAGCCGCCGCTGAACAGCGCGAGCACCGTGCGCATGAACATCGGCGTGCCTTTTTCGATGTAGATCTCTTGCCGTTCGGCGACGACATCGTCCGCCGCTGTGGGCGGGACTTCATGGGCAAGAGGGGCAGCGGCGGTTTTCACATCAGACCTCGAAGGGCACGGCCAGGCAGGCAATGAAAAAATCATATAGCTGGCTAATGTTTCTATCCAATATATTGTTCGACCTGTTTGATAGCTTTAACGACCTAATGGGGTTTCCATGGAATTGCGTCATCTGCGCTACTTCATCGCCGTTGCCGAAGAACTGCATTTTGGCCGCGCCGCACAAGTGCTGGGGATTTCTCAGCCACCACTGAGCCAGCAGATTCAGGCGCTGGAGCAAGAGGTTGGCGCGCGACTGTTCGAGCGCACCAATCGTCGGGTCGAGCTGAGTGAGGCCGGCAGATTGTTTTTGGAGGAAGCGCGGCTGGTGTTGGCCCAGGTCGACAAAGCGGCGGACGTCGCCCGACGTGCGCAACTCGGTGAATTGGGCGAGTTGAAGATTGGTTTCACCTCGTCGGCGCCGTTCAACTCGACTATTCCGCAGGCGATCTTTTCCTTTCGCCAGCGTTTTCCGGCGGTGCACCTGAACCTGCGGGAGATGAGCAGTACCCAAGTGGCTGAGGCGCTGGTCGATGAGTCGATCGAGGTCGGCATCATGCGCCCGCTGGGGTTGCCGGATTCGTTGAGCGTAGTCGAGTTGATGCGCGAACCGCTGGTGGCGGTGCTCAGTGCCAAGCATCCGTTGGTCCAAGGCAGCGAGGAAGGCCTGTTCCTCTCGGCACTGGCGCTGGAACCCTTCGTGTTCTTCCCGCGCAGCTATGGCAGCGGTCTCTACGCACAACTGCTCAGCCTGGCCCGCGATGCCGGGTTCAGCCCACACTTCGCCCAAGAGGCCGGCGAGGCGATGACCATTATCGGACTGGTCGCGGCGGGGTTGGGCGTCTCGGTATTGCCTGCGTCCTACCAGCGGATGCGCATCGACGGCGTGGTCTACCGGCCGCTGCTGGATCCTGAAGCGGTTTCAGCGGTGTGGCTGGTGCAGCGCAAGGATCAGAAATCGCCGATGGCCAAGGCGTTTGTCGACCTGCTCACGCGCAAGGTCGAGCCTTCAATTGGGTGATGGCTGCGGGCCTTTTCGCGAGCAAGCCCGCTCCCACAGTGGGCCGGGGCTTGTTCGCGAAGGCCTACGCACCAGCGCCACCTGTTTTATGGCAACCGCACCAGATCCCCCTTCAACGCCACCCGCGTGACAAAAATCCCCGCCCGGCACTCATACGTATTCAAATCCTTGCGCACATGCTGGTCGTAATAGCTGACGATATTGACCACCGCATTCGCCCCGCCCCGTTTGGCATCGGCCTGCAGCTTGATCAGATTCGACTGCAACACCCACTCGCAGGAATCATGATCACTCTTGTTGAATCCGTTGGTCTTCAAATCACTGACTACTCCGCTGCGCAACAACTGCTGAGTCCCCTGCGGCCCATTGCCGAGCAGATAGAACTTCACGCTGCCATCCAGCCGTCCGGCGCGAACCGCGTCCGACAGCACGGTTTCGAAGGGCATGTACATCAGATTGGTGGCGTGGCTGGCGCTGGGCAGTAGCGCGAAAAGCGCAGCGGCGATCAGGGCTTTCACTTGCATGGTCATCTCCTTGACGGTGAAAGAGAACCGCGAGTGCTCGACAAATTGGACTCGCCATTCCGGCAGGCTGTTTGGGGCTACCTGCTTGAGCAAGTGTAGTTGGCTGGCAGGCAATGTTGTTTAGGCGTTCAAGGAAATACGAGCAGCCTTATGGAAAGGAGGCGCGCAGGTGAGCGCTACCAAAAAGCTAAAACAGTGTGGTGTAAAGCCGAAGCAGGAAGCGGGAGCGTCGCGATCTAATAAAGGAGAGCGATATGTTGTCAGTATGGGGTTAATGTTGTCACAGGTCAGGTATTCGCTCGGGTTTTACTTTGGTTAAGTTTGAGGCTGAATAATAACTTCTGCGAGGAATTCACGTCTGAAGTCACCGGTATTCCATTACAGAGATAAACCGGTGACTTTTTGCATGCGAGATCAGTAACCGGGCTCTTTATAGGCAGGAGGAGCTGCCTCAATAATTATCTTGCAATACATTGTTTTTCCTTTTAAAGTTTCTTTAACTTTTTTTTCGTATTTGCCACCCTCGTAGAAATTTATTTCATTGTGAAGGTTATCAACGAAATCATTGAGGGACATTGTGGTTGATGATCCCTCGGCAATTACGTTTATCGTCAGAAACGCACTAACTTCTTCAGTGTACTCAACTTTTTCGGTCCAGGTTTTTTCAGCGCTTTTAGCATCTTCGGTTGCAGCGGACATCATGTCTAAAAGTTTTTCTTCAAGTTCGTCTCTTGAGTTTATCCATTGATAGTCAGACATTGTTTGTTTCCTTTTGATAGTTGTTGGTTTTCAAATGCCACAAGTAAAAAAACGCCTTTTTGAAGGTTTTTTTGCTTAATCAATGTATAAGGATTTACTTTTCGTGCCACCTGTCATAAGTGACAGGTTAATAGAGAGTTTTGGAATGGATGGTCCTAGGTTCAGAGCTTTTTGTTCTACGTCAATTGGTTGTGAAATGGCTCCCGGTAAAACAAAAGGGCGCCAATTCAGACTGTGTGAAAACCTAGCAATCTGTGCGGCACTCAAAGAAAATGCTCCGTATCGAAAGATACGGAGCATTTTTCGTTATGGCCTACATCCAAGGAGAGTCCCGCAGCCAGACCAGCGTGTTCCC
>NZ_CAXAPL010000013.1:0-138178 GCF_963970845.1 Pseudomonas sp. RA_105y_Pfl2_P56 | reverse complement strand
AAACAGGCTGGTCTGGCTGCGAGACTCTCCTTGGATGTAAGCCATAACGAAAAATGCTCCGTATCTTTCGATACGGAGCATTTTCATTGAGCGCTGCGCAGATTGCTAGGTTTTCACACAGTCTGCGTAGGCTGCTTTTTTCTGCATCGGAAGCTGGACTTAAGCCAGTTTTTCCTTGATGCGAGCTGCTTTACCCGACAGGTCGCGCAGGTAGTACAGCTTGGCTTTACGTACGTCACCGCGACGTTTAACAGCCATGCTGTCGATCTGCGGGGAGTAGGTCTGGAAAGTACGTTCTACGCCAACACCGTTGGAGATTTTACGTACGGTGAACGCACTGTTCACGCCGCGGTTACGCTTGGCGATTACAACGCCTTCGAACGCTTGCAGACGGGAACGATCGCCTTCCTTCACTTTCACCTGAACGACAATGGTGTCGCCTGGGGCAAAGGTAGGGATTTCTTTGGTCATCTGCTCTGCTTCGAGTGCAAGGATGATTTTGTTGGTCATGCTGTGCTCCTAAGGTAAATCAACTGATCTACCATCGATACGTTGTTAACTATCGTCCCGCTCGCGGATGTATTCCTCGAGCAGCTTCTTCTCTTCTCCAGAAAGCGAGCGGCTTTCCAGAAGATCGGCGCGTCGTTCATAGGTCCTACCAAGGGACTGCTGTAAACGCCAACGCCGGATATGCGCGTGATTGCCACTCAGCAACACGTCGGGAACACGCTGATCCGCATACACCTCAGGTCGGGTGTAGTGCGGGCAATCCAGCAGACCATCCGTAAAGGAATCTTCCTCAGCGGAATCCGCATGCCCTAAAGCTCCAGGCAGCAGTCGTGTAACCGCATCGATCAGGACCATGGCCGGCAGCTCACCGCCAGACAGTACATAGTCGCCAATCGACCACTCTTCATCGACATGAGCCTCAATAAAGCGCTCGTCAATGCCTTCGTAGCGGCCGGCAATCAGGATCAATGCATCCGATTGTGCCAACTCGCGTACCGCCGACTGAGTCAGTTGACGGCCTTGGGGGGACAGGTAAATCACCTTCGCCGCCTCCCCGGCTGCTGCCTTGGCCTGAACCAGAGCATCCTCCAGGGGCTTGATCTTCATCACCATGCCCGGACCACCGCCAAACGGGCGATCGTCCACAGTGTGATGCCGATCCGCCGTGTAATCCCGCGGGTTCCAACAGGTCAGCTGCAAGAGCCCCTGTTTGACCGCTCGACTGGTGATGCCGTAGTCGCCGATGGCGGAAAACATTTCGGGAAACAAACTGATCACTTCTACGCGCAAGTTAGCCACGCTTAGAAGTCCGCGTCCCAATCCACCTTCATCTCACCCGCGGCGAGGTCGACTGCCAACACGCATTGCTCCGTATAGGGCAGCAGGCGTTCGCGATCATCCAGGCTGCCAGCGCAAGGCTTGACTACCATTACATCATTGGCGCCGGTTTCCAGAAGATGATCGATTTTCCCGAGCAATTGCCCCAGTTGATCGATGACCTTCAGACCTTCCAGCTGGTACCAGTAGTACTCGCCTTCGGTCAATTCAGCGAACAGGTTGCGCGGCACGCAGATCTCGTAACCGGCCAGAAGACGAGCTTCTTCACGATCATCAAGACCCTTGAGCTTTGCGACCAGGAACTTGTCGCTCCCGCGTCCACTGACCAGCTCGACCTGTTTGACATTGCCTTCGCGCTTGAGCGTCCAGGTTTTGTACTGCAACAGGTTTTCAGTCGGATCAGTAAAGGAATAAACCTTCACTTCGCCGCGAACGCCGTGAACAGAATAAATTTTGCCAATAACGATCAAATCATCGGCAACAGCAGGCGTCGCGTTCATATTGCTCAGGCCGCAGCCTTGGCAGATTCCTTCAACAACTGAGCAACGCGCTCAGAAGGTTGTGCACCAACGCTCAGCCAGTAGGCTACGCGCTCTTGGTTCACGGACAGACGAGTTTCCTGACCACGGGCAACAGGGTTGAAGAAACCAACCTGTTCTTTGTGGGAACCGTCACGCGGGTTGCGGGAGTCGGTTACGGTCAGGTGGTAAAACGGGCGCTTTTTGGAGCCGCCAAGGGCAAGACGGATTGTTAGCATGTGAACATCGTTCCTGTAGTCGGTGCTGCAAATCTAAATGCACAGCGGGCATGGGTGCCCGAAAGGCCGCATATTCTAAGGAATATCCGGACTTTTGCAAATGACTTTTTCCGGCGCCTATGGCATGCCGTGCAGATTTGCATATAGAGCCGTCGATGAAAACGGCCAGTCAGCTCCCGCCGAGTGCGGGTTTGCTGTTGATCCCGCATCCTTGCGGGGCCTGCGCCGGTGCGACGACCGGCGAGTTATTTACATTTTCGGCATACCGCCGCCGGGCAACATACCGCCCATGCCGCGCATCATTTTCGCCATTCCGCCTTTGGCGGTGAATTTCTTCATCATCTTCTGCATCTGCTTGTGCTGCTTGATCAAGCGACCGATGTCCTGCACCTGAGTGCCCGACCCCATGGCGATCCGGCGCTTGCGCGAGCCGCTGATCAACTCAGGGTCACGGCGCTCGGCCGGGGTCATGGAGCTGATGATGGCTTCCATCTGTTTGAATTGCTTCTCTGCGGCATTCTGGGCATTGCCCATCTGAGACAGGTTGACGCCGCCGATGCTCGGCAGTTTGTCCATGAGGCCGCCCAGGCCGCCCATGTTCTTCATCTGTTGCAACTGATCACGGAAGTCTTCGAGGTCGAAGCCCTTGCCCTTCTTCAGTTTCTTGGCCAGTTTGTCGGCCTTTTCCTTGTCGAGGGTCTGCTCGGCCTGTTCGATCAGGCTGAGCACATCACCCATACCGAGGATCCGCGAAGCAATACGCTCGGGATGGAACGGCTCGAGCGCTTCGCTCTTCTCGCCCATACCGATGAACTTGATCGGTTTGCCGGTGATCGCTCGCACCGACAGGGCGGCACCGCCACGCGCGTCGCCGTCGACCTTGGTCAGGATCACACCGGTCAGCGGCAGCGCATCACCGAAGGCCTTGGCCGTGTTGGCCGCGTCCTGGCCGGTCATGGCGTCGACCACGAACAGGGTTTCGACCGGGTTGATCGCGGCGTGCAGCGCCTTGATCTCGCCCATCATCTCTTCGTCGATGTGCAGACGACCGGCGGTATCGACGATGACCACGTCGATGAATTTCAGTTTTGCTTCTTTAATAGCCGCGTTGGCGATGTCGACCGGCTTCTGGCTCAGGTCGGACGGGAAGAACGTCACGCCGATGTCGTTGGCCAGGGTTTCCAGCTGTTTAATGGCCGCAGGGCGATAAACGTCCGCCGACACGACCATGACCGACTTCTTTTTGCGCTCTTTGAGCAAGCGCGCCAGTTTGCCGACGGTGGTGGTTTTACCGGCACCCTGCAGGCCGGCCATCAGCACGACGGCTGGCGGTACGGCGCTGAGGTTCAAGTCCTCGTTCGCCGCGCCCATCAGGCTTTCGAGTTCAGCCTGGACGATCTTCACGAATGCCTGGCCCGGCGTCAGGCTGCGCGACACCTCGGTGCCGACAGCGCGCTCCTTGACCGAATTGACGAAGTCCTTGACCACCGGCAGGGCGACGTCGGCTTCGAGCAACGCCATGCGCACTTCACGCAGGGTGTCTTTGATATTGTCTTCGGTCAGCTTCGCCTTGCCGGTGACATGGCGCAGCGTCTGCGAGAGACGGTCGGTTAAGTTTTCAAACATTGCGCGATCCTTTCAGGCCCTGTGTAGACCGGGATAATGGCGGCCCAGACCGGAATCAACATGTGCTCGGCGAGCCTGCGGCGTGGGCAGGTCGCGGATTATAGCGAAGACTGCGTCTGGCGGACACCTCGCTGTCAGCTTCCTGAGTCTTTCGTGCCATGGCGGTTCTATGCCAAACTCAGCCCCTTTCGGGCTTGCCGATCAGGATTTATGCTCCCCTTGTCACCCAGTTTGCTGACCACCCTCGCCGCCGCCCTTATATATGCCGCTGCGACCCTTTATCAGAGCACCCGTCTGGCCACCGGCGCCAAGGCGAACAAGCGCCTGCTGGTTACGCTCGGCGTCTTCGCCGTGCTGGCCCATAGCGCCAGCCTGCTCACGCACCTGCTGACCCCGATCGGCCTGGGCCTGGACTTTTTCAGCGCTTCCAGCCTGATCGCAGCGGCGGTGATCGCCCTGACCCTGATTGCCTGTTCGCGAATTCCGGTGGAGAACCTGCTGGTCCTGCTGTTCCCGCTGGGTGCGGTCACGGTGTTGCTGGCGCAGTTCGCGCCGGCCGGCACCGTGCAGATCATTGATGAAGAGCCGGGCATTCTCGCCCACATCCTGCTGTCGATCCTCGCCTACGGCATGTTCACCATCGCGGTGTTCCAGTCCTTGCTGGTGCTGGTGCAAGACCACCAACTCAAGCACAAGCATCCCTCCGGCCTGATCAAGAACTTCCCGCCACTGCAAACCATGGAAAGCCTGCTGTTCGGTTTCCTTTGGGCCGGCTGGACGTTGCTCTCGCTGTCGTTGATCTCCGGCTGGCTGTTCGTCGAGAACCTGTTCGCCCAGCATCTGGTTCACAAAACGCTGCTGGCGTGTCTGGCCTGGGTGGTGTTCAGCGTGCTGTTGTGGGGCCGCAACCGTCTCGGCTGGCGCGGACACAAAGCGATTCGCTGGACGCTCGCCGGTTTCTGTCTGCTGATGTTGGCGTATTTCGGCAGCAAACTGGTTCGTGAATACATCCTGCATATCTGACGGGCGGCATAAATGGACGGTTTGCCCATAGGGCCGATGCTCGCGGTATTTGTCCTGCTGATTTTATGGTCGGGGCTGTTTACCGCCGTCGAAATCGCGCAGCAACACCTGCTCGCACAACGCACCGCCTCACGCGCCAGTGATAAACCGCTGGCGAAGCTGAGCTTCCCGCTCGACAGCCTGATTCTGTGCAACACCCTCTGCCGTGCGCTCGCGGTCGTGATCGCGACGTTGCTGGCGATTTTCCTCTGTGAAGAAAACGGCCCTTGGGCGGCATGCCTCGGTGCGGGCGCCATCTTGCTGGTCTTCGCCGATTACTTCCCACGCACCCTCGCCCGGCGTTATCCGGAAGCCGTGCTGACCCTCGGCAACACGCTATTGGCCGTGCCGCTGAAAATTGTTTATCCGTTTGCCTGGCTTTTCAGTCGCATCAGCCATTTGCTCCTGAGTCCGTTCGTGCGCAAAACCCAAGTGGTTCAGCAGAGTGACGACGACGCGCAGGCTGATCGTCATGACGATCCCGAACATCCGGCCCGCACGCACCCGACGTCGGGTATCCACGCGCTGGACAACATCACGGTCAACGACATTCTGGTGCCACGCAGTGACGTCGACGGTATCAACCTCGACGATCCGATCGAACAGATCATCGAACAACTGCGCCACAACAAACGCACACGTCTGCCGGTGTTCCACAGCGACATCAATCAGGTCGAAGCGGTGCTCAACACGCGGCAGATCAGCCACCTGCTGAATAACCACAGTCTGACCCGCGAAGCCCTGCTGGCGGCCAGTTACGAGCCGTACTTCGTGCCGGAAAGCACGCCTCTGCAACTGCAATTGCTCAATTTCCACAAGCAGCAACGTCGCCTGGGCATGGTGGTGGACGAGTACGGCGAAGTGCTCGGCATCGTCACCCTGGAAGACATTCTTGAAGAGATCGTCGGCGAATTCGAAAGCGAGCACAGCCTCGACAATCCGCATATTCACCCGCAGGCCGATGGCCGCATGGTGATCGACGGCACGGCCTCCATCCGGGAACTCAACAAATGCCTGGGCTGGCATTTGCCCAGCGATGGCCCGAAAACCCTCAACGGCCTGGTGACCGAGGCGCTGGAAACCATTCCCGAGAGCGCGGTTTGCCTGAAGATCGGGCGCTATCGACTGGAAATTCTCGAGACTGAAGAGAACCGGGTGAGCAAGGTGTTGATCTGGCACACCACGTCTACCCCTGCGCTTTTGCTGCCCCGATAACAGATCAAAAAATCGCCGCTGCGAGAGTGCCTTTCACGCGTTTTTTACGCTTGTTCAATCGTTAGCCCCCTTCCTATAATCGAGGCGCTTACCCAAGCGCCGACGATCCAAGTGCTTACCCGGCACTGCTCAGGTCTCGACCTTTTGCGCATCACCCCGGCGACTGTTCTTACCTGAAACAGCGCTCGCGCCTCATCCCACATCCCTGGGTGCTCGACCCTAATAATTCGCTCCACCGGAGCTCATGACTGTCAGGGATCACCGCATGACAACCCGTACCGCTTACAGCGACACCGCGCCTGCCCAACCGACCAACTCCGCCACCCGCGTGGCGACGGCGAGTTTCATCGGCACCGCCATCGAGTTCTACGACTTCTACGTTTACGCCACGGCTGCCGCACTGGTGATCGGGCCGGTGTTCTTTCCGCAGACCTCCGGCACGGCACAGATGTTGTCAGCCTTCCTCACCTTCGGCATCGCTTTCCTCGCCCGACCGCTGGGTTCTGCGTTGTTTGGCCACTTCGGTGACCGCATCGGGCGTAAATCGACACTGGTCGCTTCGCTGCTGCTGATGGGTGTTTGTACGACGCTGATCGGCGTGCTGCCGGGTTACGACAGCATCGGGGCCTGGGCGCCCATTCTGCTGTGTGTGCTGCGTTTCGGTCAGGGTCTTGGACTGGGCGGCGAGTGGGGTGGTGCCGCCCTGCTGGCCACGGAAAACGCACCGAAAGGCAAGCGCGCGTGGTTCGGCATGTTCCCGCAACTTGGCCCTTCCATTGGTTTTCTCGCCGCCAACGGCTTGTTCCTCACGCTGGCCATGGCCCTCAGCGACGAGCAATTCAGCCGTTGGGGCTGGCGCATTCCGTTCCTGCTCAGCGCCCTGCTGGTGATGGTTGGCCTGTATGTGCGCCTGAAACTCCATGAAACCCCGGTATTCGCCAACGCCATCGCCCGCCAGGAACGGGTGAAAATGCCGCTGGTCGAGCTGTTCAGCCAGTATTGGGTGCCAACGCTGCTGGGGGCGATGGCGATGGTGGTTTGCTATGCGCTGTTCTACATCTCGACGGTGTTTTCCCTGAGCTACGGCGTATCCACACTGGGCTACAGCCGCGAAACGTTCCTTGGACTGCTGTGTTTTGCCGTGCTGTTCATGGCCGCCGCCACACCGTTATCGGCCTGGGCCAGTGACCGTTACGGACGCAAACCGGTGCTGATCATCGGCGGCGTACTGGCCATTGCGTCCGGGTTTCTGATGGAGCCGTTGCTGACTCAGGGGTCGACCTGGGGCGTGGCGCTGTTTCTGTGCATCGAGTTGTTCTTGATGGGCGTAACGTTCGCGCCGATGGGGGCGTTGTTGCCGGAGCTGTTTCCGACTCATGTGCGCTATACCGGCGCGTCGGCAGCGTACAACCTGGGCGGCATTGTCGGGGCCTCGGCGGCGCCGTTCTTTGCGCAGAAACTGGTGGCGATGGGTGGTTTGAGCTATGTCGGCGGGTATGTGTCGGGCGCGGCAGTGCTGAGTTTGATTGCGGTGCTGTGCCTGAAGGAAACGAGGAATAACGATCTGAATCAGGTTGCCTGACCGAAGATCAAAAGCTTCGCGAGCAAGCCCGCTCCCACAGGGTTCTCTGTTGATCACACATTTTGTGTACAACCAAAAAGACTGTGGGAGCGGGCTTGCTCGCGAATAACGCGCCTCGGTTTACAGCTCGACGACAACCGCCTGAGCAGCACGGGTCGCTTTGGCACGCGCCGCTTCAATCGACTCATCCCGCGCCAGCGCCACGCCCATGCGGCGCTGACCATTGACTTCGGGCTTGCCAAACAGACGCAGCGCTGTGTCCGGCTCGCTCAACGCAGCGCCCAGGTTGGCGAACGCGGTTTGAGTCGACTGACCTTCCACCAGAATCACCGCCGAAGCCGATGGCCCGAACTGACGGATCAGCGGTACGGGCAGACCCAAAATCGCCCGCGCGTGCAGGGCGAATTGCGAGAGATCCTGAGAAATCAAGGTCACCAGACCGGTGTCATGCGGACGCGGCGAGACTTCGCTGAACCACACCTGATCACCTTTGATGAACAACTCAACGCCAAACAGACCACGGCCACCCAGTGCCTCGGTTACCGCTTTGGCAACACGCTCGGATTCTGCCAGGGCAATCGGGCTCATGGCTTGTGGCTGCCACGACTCCTGATAGTCGCCCTTCTCCTGACGGTGACCGACCGGCGCACAGAACGTGGTGCCGCCGATGTGGCGCACGGTCAACAAGGTGATTTCGTAGTCGAAATCGATGAAGCCTTCGATGATCACCCGACCTTTGCCGGCACGACCGCCCTCTTGCGCGTAGTCCCAGGCTTTCTGCACGTCATCGTGGCTGCGCAGCAGGCTCTGGCCCTTGCCCGACGAACTCATCACCGGTTTGACGACGCATGGGAAACCCAAATCCTCAACGGCTTTGCTGTAGTCCTCGAAGGTGTCGGCGAAGTGGTACGGCGAGGTCGGCAGATCCAGCTCTTCAGCGGCCAGACGACGAATGCCCTCGCGGTTCATGGTCAGTTGCGCAGCGCGCGCGGTCGGGATCACGGTGAAGCCTTCGGCTTCCAGTTCGACCAGGGTGGCGGTGGCGATGGCTTCGATTTCCGGCACGATGAAGTGCGGCTTCTCGGCTTCGATCACGGCACGCAGAGCGGCGCCGTCGAGCATGTTGATCACGTGGCTGCGATGAGCGACTTGCATGGCCGGCGCGTTGGCGTAGCGGTCGACGGCAATCACTTCAACGCCTAGGCGTTGCAGTTCGATCACCACTTCCTTGCCCAACTCACCACAGCCACACAGCAATACGCGGGTCGCGGTTGGCGACAATGGAGTTCCGATACGGGTCATCTCAGGTCCTCAAAGAAGCGGATCATCGAGGAAAGCAACGCCAGGCGCACTTTCCATGGGGAGAAAGCGCGGCATTTTACATGAACCCGCGGGTTTGGCTTTAGCTGGCGACGGCCTGCTTGCGATCGCGCCAGGCCATGATCAGCCAGACGGCCGTCACGCCAGCAAACTTCGAAGCCAGAGCGGTGATGATCACGGGCGGTGTCAAGGCATCGATCATGCCGAAGAAAATGAAGGTATCGAGGGGAATGCTCAGCGCCGAACTGATCCACAAACGGTCGCGCAACGGCCGCTTGGTGATGCTGAACACCAGCCAGTCGATGCACTCGGAGACCCCGAACGCGACAGCGCTGGCCAATGCGATGGACGGATCGGACGTCACGTAGGACAACACCAGCGCCGCCAACATCGCCACGATCGCGCCATGGCCGAAGCGGGTTTGCACCATGTCACGCAACACGAACACCAAGCCGCCCCAAGCCGACCAGATGACGTCCAGGTGCGGCGCGGTGGAGAAGGCGAAGTTGATCAGCACGACGCTGCTGATGTAGGCGATGAGGAAAATCATGAGGGCGACCTGATAAATTGGCGCACAGGTTACTTCAGGGATTGTTTTGGGCCAATAAGAAGTCGTGGCGTTGCCGGCCGCTTAGCGAGCAAGCCCGCTCCCACACTGGGTCTACAGTGAACACAGATTTTGTGTATGCAATAGATCCATACAAACGGGCTTGCTCGCAAAGGCGCCCTGTCAGACGCCGGATTTCCCAGGGATCATCCACACCAGCCCACTCGCCTTCGCCCGCTCATGACACAACCCCAGCACAACACGGCGCTCGTCGTTGCTCATCCGGCTCCAGCGCGTAATCTCCTCGACCGTGCGCTGGCACCCGGTGCAAACATCATCCTCATCCAGCGCACAAATGCTCACGCAGGGCGAGGCGACGGGTCTTTCAGGCGTATTCATTCTTCCTGCTCAACCAGATCACGGGCATAGCGCTGCGCGTTATGCACATAGTGCGCGGCGCTGGCTTCGAGCATTTTCTTCTGCGGCTCGGTCAGCTCACGCACGACCTTGCCCGGCGAGCCCATTACCAGCGAACCGTCAGGGATTTCCTTGCCTTCGCCGATCAGCGAATTGGCGCCGACGATGCAGTTCTTGCCGATCTTCGCGCCGTTCAAAATCACCGCATTGATACCGATCAGGCTGTAATCGCCGACGGTGCAGCCATGGAGCATGGCGTTGTGGCCGATGGTCACGCCGGTGCCGATGGTCAGCGGATAGCCCATGTCAGTGTGCATCACCGTGCCGTCCTGGACGTTGCTGTTCTTGCCGATCAGGATCAGTTCGTTATCACCGCGCAGTACAGCGTTGAACCAGACGTTGGCGCCCTCTTCGAGTTTGACCTTGCCCACCAGCACGGCATTGGGGGCGACCCAGCTCTGTGGATGGGTTTGGACACGGGCGTCGCCCAAGCGGTATTTCATCTTGTTGTCCTCAGGGCTCACGGTGAGCGGCCATTGCTGCGATGGCTTCAGGTGTTGATGAAGCTTTTAGGCGGCTGATGCAGGCTGATCTTCGCGTCATAGAGCAGATTGATCAACTCGACGATCATGATTGCCGTCAGCCCCCAGATTTTGTATTCACCAAATCGATAACTCGGCACGTACCAACTGCGGCCCTGGTAGTCGATGCGGTGGGTGTGTTCGCGCGGGTCTTTACGGAAGAATTCCAGCGGCACGCTGAAGACGGCGGCGATCTCGGCGTCGTTGGCCAGATACTCGACAAAATCAGGAATCACGCCGACATACGGCGTGACCTTGATGCCGTGCAGAGAAATCAACGGGCTGAGCGGGCCGATGACTTCGACCAGGCCCGGCGGCAGGCCGATTTCCTCTTCGGCTTCGCGCAGGGCGGTGAAGATCAGATCAGGGTCTTCGGGGTCGCGGCGCCCGCCGGGAAAGGCGACTTCGCCGCCGTGGGTCGAGAGGCCGCTGGCGCGCAGGGTCAGAATCAGTTCCGGTTCGTCACTGCGGGTGATCGGCACCAGAACGGCGGCCTCGGGAAAACGCGAGTCGGTCTCCAGCGTGCGCGGTGTGTGGTTGCTTACCCGATGCAGTAGCTCGTCCAGCATAAGAGTTCTCGATCTGTGCCTTGCCCCGCATCATGCACCAATCAATGCGAGCGCCCAAGCCCCCGACTCTTGCTGTGTCGCGAAACGACAACTTGCCGACCGGCACCGCTGCACGCCAAGATAGGCGCAGCATTCAGGAACCTCAGCATGAAATTTTGCAGCCAATGCGGTAACCCGGTGACCCAGCGCATTCCCGAAGGCGATTCGCGGCTGCGATTTGTCTGTGATAGCTGTCAGACCATTCACTATCAGAACCCCAATATCGTCGCTGGATGCGTCGCGACCTGGGGCACCCAAGTGCTGCTCTGCCGCCGCGCCATCGAGCCGCGCCTCGGCTACTGGACATTACCTGCCGGCTTCATGGAAAACGGCGAAACCCTCGAACAGGCTGCGACCCGCGAAACCGCCGAGGAAGCCTGCGCCCGACTGCGTAACCTGAGCATCTATACGCTGATCGATGTGCCGCACATCAGCCAGGTGCATGTGTTCTTTCGCGCAGAGCTGGTCGACCTGGACTTTGCCGCCGGTCCCGAGAGCCTTGAAGTGCGACTATTCGACGAAGCCGACATTCCATGGGACGAGCTGGCTTTCCGCACAGTGGGCCGTACCTTAGAATGCTTCTTCGCTGATCGGCGTGCCGAGACCTACCCGGTTCGCTCGGAATCGATCCCGCCGCTCGCTCAGCCGGTCATCACATAAAAGCATCTATGAATATCTGCATCACTCCCTGGGGAATCGTTTCAATGCGCTGGTTGCTTGCCCTGTTCTGCCTGTCGTTCGTCACGGTCTCGCAAGCGTCATTCGTGACCACCGTATCGCCGTCCAATACCCCTCTGATCGAAAAAGTGCTGGTGCTCAAATCGGCTCATCAGTTGCAGTTGATCGCCGACGGCAAGCCACTCAAGACCTACCGGGTTTCCCTGGGCAAGGGCGCGAAAAAAGGTCCGAAACTGTTTGAAGGCGATAAACGCACACCGGAAGGTTTCTATTGGATCGATTGGCGAAAGGTCAGCGACCGATTCAACCTGGCGATGCACATTTCCTACCCGAACATCAGCGATTCGGCGCGTGCCCGACGGGAAGGCGTCGCCCCCGGCGGCATGATCATGATCCACGGCACACCCGACACCGAGGACACCCCCGAGGATCTGTTCCACACGCTGGACTGGACCGACGGCTGCATCGCCATGCGCAACATGGACATGCGCGAAGTCTGGGGCCTGGTGCCGGACGGCACGATGATCGAGATCCGCCCGTAACGACCCACCACTGGTCACCTGCAAAAAAATAAATCAGAAGATCGCCGCCTGCGACAGCGCCTACAGGGTTGATACCACTTTCAACGACAGGAGCGGCCGCAGACGGCGATCTTTTGCTTTTTACAGCCCACCTCTAATACCACTTAAGACACCCCTCTCCACAACCTGCCATTTCATTGGGCCAACCGCCATTTTCCTGCGTTGACATGGTATTCAAGTGGTATTAATTTGCGCCCAGCAAGCGAGCCACAACAATCCTATACTCGCGCCGGAAATGACCTCAATGAACGACCTCCACGCCCTACGTCCCGATGACTCTCAGCCGACGCCGCTGTACCTGCAACTGGCGCGCAATCTGGAAGCGGCGATTCATGCCGGGCAGTGGAAAGCCGAACAGGCGATGCCGTCCGAGCGCAATCTCAGCGAACAGTTGGGCATCTCCCGCGTGACTGCACGCAAGGCGCTGGAAGTGTTGCTCGATCAAGGTCTGATCCGTCGCTTGCAAGGCTCCGGCACCTTCATCACCCCGCGCCTGGAACAACCCCTCTCACGTCTGTCGGGCTTCAGCGAGATGCTGCGCCTCAAGGGCTTCGTGCCCAGTTCGCAATGGCTGGAGCGGGACATCACCCTGCCGACCCACGAAGAACTGATCCGCCTGAGCCTGTCGCCGAACGACAAAGTCGCGCGCATGAAACGCCTGCGCAAAGCCGACGACACCGTGATGGCCATCGAAATGAGCACCCTGCCCGCCGCGATCATGCCCAAGCCACAATTGGTCGGTGATTCGCTCTACGAATACCTCGACGGCATCGGCAAACCGATCGTGCGCGCCTTGCAACACATCCAGGCCATCAACGCCTCGGACGAGTTCGCCGCACTGGTCGGCATCGCCCCCGGCACCGCCATGTTGCTGATGACCCGGGTCGGCTATCTGGAAGACAACACACCGATCGAAGTCACCGACACCTATTGCCGCAACGACTACTACGACTTTGTTGCAGAGCTGCGCCGTTAAACGGGCGCAGACGTCAAACAGCGAGAACCGAAATGTCCGAAGACAACATCCTCACTGCCCACGGCTGGGTTCGCGGCCGGCTGATCCACGAACACGGCAAAGTCGTGTCGATCGAAGGCGTGCCCTGCGATCCGGCCGATAACGACCTGCCTTATCTGCTCCCGGGTTTCATTGACCTGCACGTTCACGGCGGCGGCGGCAAAGACATCATGGAAGGTGCCAGCGCCTTCGAGACGATCACCAAGACCCATGTGCGTTTCGGTACCACTTCGCTGCTGGCCACCACCATGACCGCACCCAGCGCCGAGATTTCCAGCGTGCTCAAAGCCGTCGGCGAGTTCTGCGAACAGCGCCCGGCCAACAGCGCCCGGGTGCTCGGCGTTCACCTTGAAGGTCCGTACATCAACCCCGGCAAACTCGGCGCCCAACCGAACTTCGCCCACACCGCGTTGATGGCCGAAGTCGAGGAATACCTGGCTCTGGCGCCGATCCGGGTGATCACCATTGCCCCGGAAATCGCCGGCCACGACGGTTTGATCCGTGAGCTCAGCAACCGTGGCATCCGCATGCAGATCGGCCATACCCTGGGCAGTTACGAGGAAGGCGTCGCCGCGCTGGACGCCGGCGCGACCAGCTTCACCCACTTGTACAACGCCATGAGCCCGCTGCATCACCGCGAACCGGGCATCGTCGGCGCGGCGCTGGCCCACGCCAAATACGCCGAGCTGATTCCGGATTTGCTCCACGTACACCCCGGCGCCATCCGCGTGGCCCTGCGCTCAATCCCGTGCCTGTATTGCGTCACCGATTCGACCGCAGCGGCCGGCATGCCCGACGGTGAATACAAACTTGGCAGCCACACCGTGACCAAATGCCTGGGCGGCGTGCGACTGCCCGACGGCACCCTGGCCGGCAGCACCCTGACCATGGACCAAGCCCTGCGCAACCTGGTGAAGATCGGTTTGCCGATCAGTGAAGCGTCGCAGCGTCTGTCTCAATTTCCCGCCGACTACCTCGGCATCAACGAACGCGGGCGCATTGAACCCGGCGCCTGGGCCGACTGCGTGCGGTTGGATCGCTCACTCACACTGACCGCCGTCATGGTCGAAGGAGAAGACATTGACTTCAAAAATGCTTGAAGAGGCACTGTCCTCGTTTGAGGCCGTGCAAGCCCAACTGCAACAGCTCGACCCACAATTGATCGAGATCGCCGGGCGCCTGCGCCGTCAGCCGCCGCAAGTGGTGATGACCGTCGCCCGGGGCAGCTCCGACCACGCGGCGAGCTACTTCGCCTACCTGACCATGCAGCAATTGGGCGTGCCGGTGGCATCGTTGCCGATGTCGGTGGTGACCATGCAACAGGCGCCGTTGAAGGTCAGCGGTCAAGTGGCCTTTGCCTTCTCCCAATCGGGTCAGAGCCCGGATCTGGTCAACAGCCTGCGCTTGTTGCGCAAGCGTGGCGCGCTGAGCGTTTCGATGGTCAACGCCGCCGATTCGCCACTGGAAGCGGCGTGTGAATTCAGCGTACCGCTGCTCGCCGGCACCGAAAGCAGCGTCGCCGCGACCAAGAGTTTCATCGCCACCCTCAGCGCCAGCGCCCGTTTGATCGCGCACTGGAAAGAGGACAACGAATTGCTCGAGGCGCATAACGCCCTGCCTGAAGGCCTGCGCGACGCGGCGCAACAGGACTGGAGCGCGGCCATCGACGTACTGCGCGACTGCGAACGTCTGATGGTCATCGGTCGTGGTGCCGGTTTCGCCATCGCCCAGGAAGCCGCGCTGAAATTCAAGGAAACCTCGGCGATCCAGGCCGAAGCGTTCAGCAGCGCCGAAGTGCGTCACGGCCCGATGGCGCTGATCGACGAACACTATCCGTTGCTGGTCTTCGCCCCACGCGGTGCCGAGCAGGCCGGCCTGCTGAGCCTGGCGGCAGAGATGCGTCAACGCGGCGCTCGCGTATTGCTGGCAGCGCCGGATGACGTCACCGAACGTGACCTGACCCTGACCCGCGCCGAACACCCGGCCCTCGACCCGATCCTGGCGATCCAGAGTTTCTACGTGATGGCTGCCGGACTCGCCGTGGCCCGTGGCATGGACCCGGATCAACCGCGCCACCTGAGCAAAGTGACCCGTACGCACTAAGTCCGACTGACTGCACACCTGATGAGACCGAGCCATGCACAACAACAATAAAGAGCTGACCCTCAGCGCCCCGCTCAGCGGCCCGGTGCTCACGCTCGCCAAAGTCCCGGACGCGGTGTTCGCCAGTGGCGCGATGGGCGATGGTATTGCCATCGACCCGATCAACGACACCCTGTATTCGCCATGCGCCGGGGTGATCATCCACGTTGCGCGCACCGGCCATGCCCTCACCGTGCGTGCCGACAACGGCGCGCAAATCCTCCTGCACCTTGGGCTCGACACCGTTGAACTGAACGGCGAAGGCTTCTCGATGCTGGTCAAGGAAGGCACGCGAGTCAGCAAGGGGCAGCCGCTGTTGCGCTATGACGTCGACAAAGTCGGCCTGCAATGCAAAAGCCTGGTGAGCCTGTTGATTCTGACCAACAGTCAAGACTTCCAGGTGCGCCCGATCACCCTCAAAGCGGTGAAAGTCGGCGAGCCGTTGCTGCACATCATCTCGCGCAACAACTCGGCGGCGAATGCTGAAGACGTTGGCGGGCCAGAGGTTCAGGGCCATGTACGCGTCGCTCATCGCGGCGGCCTGCACGCCCGGCCGGCAGCGCTGATTCGCCAGACTGCGCAGGGCTTCAAGAGCCAGTCGCAACTGCACTTCGCCGGTAAATCGGCGCCGTGCAACAGCCTGATCGGGTTGATGGGCCTGGCGGTCGGCGAACAGGATGAAGTGCAAGTCAGTTGTCAGGGGCCGGATGCTGAAGCGGCGCTGCAAGCGTTGATTACGGCATTGGCCACCGCGCTACCGAATGATCATCATGTCGCCGCGCCGATCAGCGTTGCACCGCTCAAGCGCCCGGCCGAAGCGGATGTGTTGCACGGTGTGTGCGCCGCACCGGGGTTGGTGGGCGGGCCGTTGTTTCATTTGAATGCGATCAGTTTGCCGGCGGACGCGGGCAATCATGATCCGCTGGCGCAACAGCAAACACTTGAAGCTGCGCTGGATCAGGTGCGCGGCGACATCGGCAGCACCCTCGCCCAAGCGAAACAACACAGGAGCGCCGACGAAGAAGCGATCTTCGCCGCGCATCTGGCCTTGCTCGAAGACCCGGCCCTGCTCGACGCCGCACGACAATCCATCGAGCAAGGCACGGCCGCCACCCATGCGTGGAGTCAGTCGATCGACGCTCAGTGCGACGTGCTCCAGAAAACCGGCAGCGCGCTGCTGGCCGAGCGCGCCAACGACCTGCGCGACCTCAAGCAACGCGTGCTGCGCGCCCTGCTTGGCCAAGCCTGGCATTACGAGGTGCCGGCCGGTGCTATCGTCGCCGCCCATGAACTGACCCCATCGGACTTACTGCAACTCAGCGCTCAAGGTGTCGCCGGATTGTGCATGGCCGAGGGCGGTGCGACGTCGCACGTCGCGATTCTGGCGCGGGGCAAAGGTCTGCCGTGCATGGTGGCGCTGGGTGCGGCTCTGCTCGATCAGCCGCCAGGCCAAGCAGTGGTCCTCGACGCCGACGGCGGGCGCCTCGAACTGACGCCCGGCACTGAACGTCTGGCCGACGTCCGGCAAGCGCAAATCGACCGCCAACAACACCGCGATGCGCAACAAGCCAAGGCTCATCTGCCCGCCGAAACCCGCAATGGCGTGACCATCGAAGTGGTCGCCAATGTTGCGTCCAGCCATGAAGCGGCGGACGCGTTTGCCAACGGCGCCGACGGTGTCGGTCTGTTGCGCACCGAGTTTCTGTTCGTTGACCGCCAGACTGCGCCTGACGTCGAAGAACAGCGCGCCGCCTATCAAGCCGTCATTGATGCCATGGGCGATAAGTCAGTGATCATCCGCACCATCGACGTCGGCGGCGACAAGCAACTCGACTATCTGCCGCTGCCCGCCGAAGCCAACCCGGTGCTCGGTTTGCGCGGCATTCGTCTGGCCCAGGCCCGCCCGGAAATTCTCGATCAGCAACTGCGCGCGCTGCTGCAAGTCAGCCCGTTGCAGCGTTGCCGGATCCTGTTGCCGATGGTCACCGAAGTCGACGAACTGCTGCACATCCGCGAGCGGGTCGATGCGTTGTGCAATGAACTCGGTATCACTCAACGCCCGGAAATGGGCGTGATGATCGAAGTCCCCGCCGCCGCATTGCAGGCCGAACAACTCGCCGAACATGCCGATTTCCTCTCGATCGGCACCAACGATTTGTCGCAATACACCCTCGCCATGGATCGCGATCACGCAGGACTCGCCGCCCGCGTCGACGCCCTGCACCCGGCGCTGCTGCGCCTGATCGCCATGACCTGCGCAGGCGCAGCGGTGCACAAACGTTGGGTTGGCGTCTGCGGCGCCCTCGCCTCGGACCCGTTAGCGACACCAGTGCTGATCGGCCTCGGCGTTACCGAACTCTCGGTGAGCCCGGTGCAGATCGGTGAAATCAAGGATCGCGTGCGCCAGTTGCACGAAGCCCAATGTCAGCGCCTCAGCCGCGACCTGCTCAAGCTGAGCAGCGCCGCCGCCGTGCGCCACGCCTGTCATCAACATTGGCCACTGCGCTAACAAAAACAAAAAGGACAAACGCCATGTACCAACTCTTCATCGAAGGCCTGCAACGCCTCGGCCGCGCGCTGATGCTGCCGATTGCGATCCTGCCGATTGCCGGCCTGCTGCTGCGCCTGGGCGATACCGACCTGCTGAACATCGCGATCATCCACGACGCCGGTCAGGTGATCTTCGCCAACCTGGCGATGATCTTCGCCATCGGCATCGCCGTCGGCTTCGCCAAGGACAACAACGGCACCGCTGGCCTTGCCGGAGTGATCGGTTATCTGGTGATGATCTCCACCCTCAAGGTGCTCGACGCGAGCATCAACATGGGCATGCTCGCCGGGATCGTCAGCGGCCTGATGGCCGGCGCGCTGTACAACCGCTTCAAGGACATCAAGCTGCCGGAGTACCTGGCGTTCTTCGGTGGCCGGCGTTTCGTGCCGATTGTCACAGGGTTTGCGGCGGTCGGGCTGGGCGTGGTGTTCGGCTACATCTGGCCGCCGATTCAGCAAGGCATCAACAGCTTCGGTAGCCTGATGATGGAAAGCGGCAGCTTCGGTGCCTTCGTCTTCGGCGTGTTCAACCGTCTGCTGATCGTCACCGGCCTGCACCACATCCTCAACAACATGGCGTGGTTCGTCTTCGGCAACTTCACCGACCCGACCACAGGTGCGTTGGTGACCGGTGATCTGTCGCGCTACTTTGCCGGCGATCCGAAGGGCGGCCAGTTCATGACCGGCATGTTCCCGATGATGATCTTCGGCCTGCCGGCCGCGTGCCTGGCGATGTACCGCAACGCTCTGCCAGAGCGGCGCAAGGTCATGGGCGGGATTTTCCTGTCGATGGCTTTGACGTCGTTTTTGACTGGGGTAACCGAGCCGATTGAATTTGCCTTCATGTTTTTGGCGCCGTTGTTGTATCTGCTACATGCGCTGCTGACCGGGTTGTCGATGGCGATCACTAACGCGCTGAATATTCATCTGGGCTTCACGTTCTCTGGCGGTTTTATCGACATGGTGCTGGGCTGGGGCCGGTCGACCAATGGCTGGTTGGTGGTTCCGGTCGGACTCGCTTATGCCGTCGTGTATTACGCGGTGTTTGATTTCTGCATTCGTCGTTTCAATTTGAAGACGCCGGGGCGTGAGGATGTGGCGGCGGCTGACAAGGCAGTTCTCACCGAGAACGAGCGCGCTGCGGCTTACATCAAGGCTCTCGGTGGTGCGGAGAATCTGGTGACGGTGGGTGCGTGCACTACCCGCTTGCGTCTGGAAATGGTTGATCGCAACAAGGCTTCTGACGCTGACTTGAAGGCACTGGGTGCGATGGCCGTGGTACGCCCGGGCAAGGGCGGCAGCTTGCAGGTAGTGGTCGGGCCATTGGCCGACAGCATCGCCGACGAAATCCGCCTCGCCATGCCGGCGCTGGGGCGTGCGTTGGTGTCTGCGCCTGCGGTGGTGGTCGAGGAATCGAAAGCTGCGTTGGTCGCTGCGCCGCAAGCTCAACAATGGCTGACGGCACTGGGCGGTAGCGAGAATGTGCTGCAACTGGACTGCATCGCGCTGACACGTATTCGTCTGCAACTGGCCGATGGTAAAGCGTTGTCCGAGGCGCAGTTGAAAGAGCTGGGTTGTCAGGGTGTCAGCCAGTTGGAAGGCGGGGTCTGGCATTTGTTGGTGGGGGATAAGGCAGCGAGTTTGAGTGGAGCGCTTGAGGCGTTGGTCAATCGCAGTGAGCTCGGTGCAAAGGTTTAAATCTGCTGCGCCTGAGCGGGCCTCTTCGCGAGCAAGCCCGCTCCCACAAGGTGATTGCATTCCAGATGGGGAGCTGGCTTGCCAGCGATGACGCCCGTCGAGCCTCTACTCAATCAAAACTGTGGGAGCGGGCTTGCTCGCGAAGAACGATGACACGGTAAACCTGATCAATCAGGTTTGCGGGTCTACCCGATCCAGTGCCCGGTTTACTGCCAGTTCGGCGAGCATGACGATTTGCTGGATGCCTAACGCCGTACTGCGCTGCGAACCGCTTAGCTCATTGGCGAAGTGGCTGGCGGCGGTACTTGCCGAGGCTAATGACTCGCAAGCGTGGGCGAGCAGGCTTTCGGTATCGACCTCTGGGCAGACCATGAACATGGTGCTTGGTCGGCGGGGCTTTGCGGGTTCGGGGCACAGGTAGAAGTCGAGGGCGCGCTTGATGGCTTCGCGGTTTCGGGCCTGGTCTTCGGCGCGGAGAGCTTCTTCGAGTGGGGTTTTGGTTTCGGGTGGATCGGGTACGGGCTTGGTCATTGCAATGATCTCTAATCAAATGATTGAAGCCATCACTGGTCGTTTCTCACGCGACGAGGAGGTGGCAGCTATGTGCGGAGTGAGAAACCGGTAAGAGATCAACCCGGCCGAACCGAAGTTCGTCCGCACACAGCCGCCATAGAGCATTGCCGGCAGCAAATGAGCTGGCGGCGATTATGGTGCTACTGACGTTTGATTAAAACCTCTTACCGGGTTCTCACACCCGATCACCGATTTGCGGTGACAGCCAAAGACTAGAGACCCGACGTCCGACGGACAACCTGAAAACCTTGTGGGAAGGTTCTGGTGATTTGATGCATTTTTAAACAACCTTGGGTGATGGGGTGGCCGGGCGGGCCTCATCGGGCTCCCACAGTTGGAGTGTGTGCATCCAGATAGAGACTGGTCGGCTATCAGGCCGCCATCGCTGGCAAGCCAGCTCCCACAGAAAAGCAAAGCAGCGCCACCTACTCGCTCCTGCTTCTCACCACCCAACAGGATGAGCGCAAGCTCGGCTGCAGCTCTTGATCTTGATCCACAGGCCCCGTCGGCAGGCTGAGCGCAGGGATTCATCCGGGGAGAACATCGAGAGGAGGTGCAGCGAAGCAAACCGGAGGCGATGCCCCGGATGGATCCCGGAGCGAAGGAACCCCGAGCCCCAGCGAGCGAGCCGAACGTTGGGGCAAGCGTTTTTGGTTACTTTTTAGGCGTCTGTAAAAAGTGACCCGCCGTAAGGGCGGAACTCTGAGCAGCCATGACCACAGCAATGGATATGTACTCGGTCAGCCAGAACATCATTGCCTGAGCCGACGCCTTCGCGAGCAAGCCCGCTCCCACATAGGAACCCCATCGCGCAAAAAATCGGGGGCAACAAAAAACCCGCAAACAATCACTCATCTGCGGGTTTCTTGTAATAAGCGGCTATCAGAAATCTTCCAGCCGCCACACTTCATAAGCCGGTGTCTCGTACGGGTGGCTCAACTTCAAAGCCGCCACTACAGAGCGAATCAACTCATCCGCCACCACAAGCTCAACCTTCCATTCCTCAACACGCTCAACCTGCCCCGCTTCCCCAATAAACGGCTGACTGCCGTCCAAAGGTCGAAACTGGCCCAAACCGAGCACCTGCCAAGCACAGTGGTCATAGCCCCCGATCCGCCCACCACCGGCAGCGAATACGGCTTCCTTGACCACCTCGACATGACTGTCAGGAACAAAAAACGCCAGCTTGTACACGGACCTTAGTTAACCCACACACGAGCATTACGGAACATACGCATCCAAGGCGCGTCTTCGTTCCAGTCTTCCGAACGCCACGAGTTCTGCACAGCACGGAACACACGCTCCGGGTGCGGCATCATGATAGTCACGCGGCCATCACGGCTGGTGAGACCGGTAATCCCGCGCGGCGAACCGTTCGGGTTGGCCGGGTACGATTCGGTGACCTTGCCATGGTTGTCGACAAAACGCATCGCCACGCAACCCGACAGATCCGCTTCCAGCAGAGCTTCTTCGCTGGAAAACTCGGCATGACCTTCACCGTGAGCAATGGCGATCGGCATACGCGAACCGGCCATGCCCTGCAGGAAGATCGAGTTCGACTCCTGAACCTGAACCATCGCCACGCGCGCTTCGAACTGCTCGGAGCGGTTGCGCACGAAGTGCGGCCAGAACTCGCTGCCCGGGATCAGTTCGTGCAGGTTGGACATCATCTGGCAACCGTTGCACACGCCGAGGGTGAAACTGTCGTTACGCTCGAAGAACCCCTGGAACGCATCGCGAGCGCGGCTGTTGAACAGGGCCGACTTGGCCCAGCCTTCACCGGCACCCAGCACGTCGCCGTAGGAGAAACCACCGCACGCCACCAGACCTTTGAACTCGTTCAGGTCGACACGGCCGGCCAGAATGTCGCTCATGTGCACGTCGATCGCGTTGAAACCGGCGCGGTCGAACGCTGCCGCCATTTCCACCTGACCGTTGACGCCCTGCTCACGCAGTACGGCAACCTGTGGGCGAATGCCTTTTTTGATGTAGGGCGCGGCGATGTCCTGGTTGACGTCGTAGCTCAGCTTGACGCTCAGGCCCGGGTTGTCTTCTTCCAGCAGCACGTCGAACTCTTGTTCGGCGCAGTCGGCGTTGTCACGCAGACGCTGGATCTGGTAGCTGGTCTCGGCCCACTGACGTTGCAGCAGACGACGCTGGCCTTCGAACACGGTGTCACCATTGAAGGTGATGTTGATCTGGCCATTGTTGATCGGCTGACCGATCACCGAAACACAGTCGCCCAGACCGGCCGCGCTGAACTGCGCGAGGATGTCTGGCGTGGCGTCCTGACGAACCTGAATCACGGCACCCAGTTCTTCGTTGAACAGGATGGCGGCGATTTCAGCGGCGCTTTCGGCAACGCTGTCCAGGTTAAGACTCAGACCGCAGTGGCCAGCGAAGGCCATTTCCACCACGCAAGTCAGCAGACCACCGTCGGAACGGTCGTGGTAAGCCAGCAGGTGACCGTCAGCGTTAAGGCCCTGGATCACGGCGAAGAAGGCTTTCAGGTCTTCGGCGTCGTCGACGTCCGGCGCGTGCTTGCCGAGCTTGCCGTGTACTTGCGCAAGGATCGAAGCACCCATGCGATTCTGCCCGCGACCGAGGTCGATCAGGATCAGGTCGGTGGTGCCCTTGTCCATGCGCAGTTCCGGGGTCAGGGTCTGACGGATGTCAGCCACTGGCGCGAAACCGGTCACGATCAGCGACATCGGCGAGGTCACGGTTTTTTCTTCGCCGTTGTCGTTCCAACGGGTGGCCATGGACATCGAGTCCTTGCCCACCGGAATGGTGATACCCAGCTCAGGGCACAGTTCCATACCGACCGCTTTCACGGTGTCGTACAGACGTGCGTCTTCACCAGGGTGACCGGCAGCGGACATCCAGTTCGCCGACAGTTTGATGTCGGAGAGCTTGTTGATGCGCGAAGCGGCAATGTTGGTCAGGGTTTCGCCGATGGCCATGCGGCCCGACGCCGGAGCGTCCAGCAGCGCCAGCGGAGTCCGCTCGCCCATCGCCATGGCTTCACCGGTGTAGACGTCGAAACTGGTGGCGGTAACGGCCACGTCGGCAACCGGAACCTGCCATGGGCCAACCATCTGGTCACGGGCCACGAGGCCGGTGATGGTGCGGTCACCGATGGTGATCAGGAAGCTCTTGCTCGCGACAGCCGGGTGATGCAGAACGCGTTCGATGGACTCGGTGATGTCGAGGTTCGACGGATCGAAGTCATCGCCCAGTTCGGCCTCGCGAACCACCGAACGGTGCATGCGCGGCGCCTTGCCCAGCAACACTTCCAGTGGCATGTCCACCGGGTTGTTGCCGAAGTGGCTATCGGTGACAGTAAGCTGCGGCTCGGCGGTGGCTTCACCGACTACGGCAAACGGGCAGCGCTCACGCTCGCAGATCGCCTGGAAGCGCTCGAAGTCTTGCGGGCCGACGGCCAGCACGTAGCGTTCCTGGGATTCGTTACTCCAGATTTCGTGCGGGGCCATGCCCGGCTCGTCGTTTGGAATGTTGCGCAGTTCGAAACGGCCACCGCGGTCGCCGTCGTTGACCAGCTCCGGGAAGGCGTTGGACAGACCGCCCGCCCCCACGTCGTGGATGAAGCTGATCGGGTTCTTGTCGCCCAGTTGCCAGCAACGGTCGATGACTTCCTGGCAGCGACGCTCCATCTCAGGGTTTTCACGCTGAACGGAAGCGAAGTCCAGATCCGCCGAGCTTGTGCCCGTGGCCATGGAGGAAGCCGCACCGCCACCCAGACCGATCAGCATCGCTGGGCCGCCGAGTACGATCAGTTTGGAACCGACGACGATCTCGCCTTTCTTGACGTGTTCTTCGCGGATGTTGCCCATGCCGCCAGCGAGCATGATCGGCTTGTGGTAACCGCGAACTTCGTCACCGTGCGGGGTGGTGATCGATTGTTCAAAGGTACGGAAATAACCGGTCAGGGCCGGACGACCGAATTCGTTGTTGAACGCGGCGCCGCCGAGCGGGCCTTCGATCATGATGTCCAGCGCGGTGACGATGCGTTCAGGCTTGCCGTACGGCACTTCCCACGGCTGTTCGAAGCCCGGAATCTGCAGGTTCGACACGGTGAAACCGGTCAGGCCGGCTTTTGGCTTGGCGCCACGACCGGTTGCACCTTCGTCGCGAATCTCGCCACCGGAACCGGTGGACGCGCCCGGGAACGGGGCAATCGCGGTCGGGTGGTTGTGGGTCTCGACCTTCATCAGGATGTGCACCGGCTCCTGAACCGCGCCGTACTGACGGGTTTCAGGGTTCGGGAAGAAGCGGCCGGCCACGTTGCCGACGATCACCGAGGCGTTGTCCTTATAAGCCGACAGAACGCCTTCGCTGTGCATCACATAGGTGTTCTTGATCATGCCGAACAGGCTTTTTTCCTGGCTCTGGCCGTCAATGTCCCAACTGGCGTTGAAGATCTTGTGGCGGCAGTGCTCGGAGTTGGCCTGGGCAAACATCATCAGTTCGATGTCGTGCGGGTTGCGCTGCAAACCGTTGAAGGCGTCGACCAGATAGTCGATCTCGTCTTCGGCCAGGGCCAGGCCCAGCTCGGTGTTGGCTTTTTCCAGCGCGGCGCGACCGCCACCGAGAATGTCGATGGCGGTCAGCGGTTTCGGTTCGGCGTGGCTGAACAGGCCGGCGGCCTGCTCCAGATTGGCCAGAACGATCTGGGTCATGCGGTCATGCAGGACATCGGCAATCTGCTGGGCTTGGGCGTCGCTGAACTGACCGGCCACGTAGAACGCGATGCCGCGCTCCAGGCGCTGGATCTTGCTCAGACCGCAGTTGCGAGCGATGTCGCTGGCCTTGCTCGACCATGGCGAGATGGTGCCAAAACGCGGCAACACCAGGAACAGACGGCCGGTCGGCTCTTGAACCGGAACGCTTGGACCGTACTTCAGAAGGCGCGCAAGCACCTGCTGTTCGTCGCCGGTCAGGACGCCGGTGACTTCGGCGAAGTGAGCGAATTCAGCATACAAGCCACTGACAGCCGGAACCTTCTGGCTCAGTTGCTCAAGGAGTTTGCTGTGGCGAAAGGCAGAAAGGGCAGGAGCGCCGCGCAGGATCAACATCTTCGGGACAGCCTCGGGAAGGGGTGTGCTTTGAGGCCGTGCATTCTAGCCTAAACCGCCCTCAACATCACCCGAAACGCTACGCACGGTTGCACCCGGACGTCGATCTGTGTTTCTGATTCGCAAGTCAAATTTACCCAGCCTGCGACAATGGCTTATTTTTGCTGTAACAAAATGCCCGGAAGGCCCGTTTATGAGGGGTTTCGTTCGGTTTTGTGATCGCTAGCAGACAAGCCCTGCACTGTCGAGATATGGCGTCCGCGGTCCTTTGCGTATACTGCGCAAATGTTTTTCCCAAAGGCTTTGCGTCCGCGGTACGCCAAATGGCTGATCGCAACCGGACTCTTCCTGTTGCTCGGTGGCTGTGTTGATAAACCCAACACACTCGAGCGCGTAAAGGAGGATGGTGTGCTGCGGGTGATTACCCGGAACAGCCCCGCCACCTACTTTCAGGATCGCAGCGGTGAAACCGGCTTCGAATACGAGCTGGTGAAGCGCTTTGCCGAAGATTTGGGTGTCGAGCTTAAAATCGAGACCGCCGACAACCTCGACGACCTCTTCGACCAGATCGGCAAACCAAACGGCCCGGTCCTGGCTGCCGCCGGGCTGGTCAGCAGTGAACAGCGCAAGAAACAGGTGAGGTTTTCCCACCCCTACCTCGAAGTCACCCCGCAGATCATCTATCGCAACGGCCAGTCACGGCCCACCGACGCCGGTGACCTGGTGGGCAAGAAGATCATGGTGCTCAAGGGCAGCACCCACGCCGAACAACTGGCCGAACTGAAACAGAAATACCCCGCCATCGAATACGAAGAGTCCGACGCGGTTGAAGTGGTCGACCTGCTGCGCATGGTTGATGAAGGCCAGATCGACCTGACCCTGGTCGACTCCAACGAAGTGGCAATGAACCAGGTGTACTTCACCAACATCCGCGTGGCCTTCGACCTCGGCGATGCGCGCAGCCAGAGTTGGGCCGTCGCACCGGGCGAAGACAACAGCCTGCTCAACGAGATCAACAGCTATCTGGACAAGGTGCAGAAGAACGGCACCCTGCAACGCCTCAAAGACCGCTACTACGGGCATGTCGACGTCCTCGGTTACATGGGTGCCACCACGTTCGCCCAGCACTTGCAGCAACGCTTGCCCAAATACGAACAGCACTTCAAGACCTACGCCAAAAAAGAGAAAGTCGACTGGCGCCTGCTCGCGGCCATCGGTTATCAGGAATCACTGTGGCAACCGACGGTCACCTCCAAAACCGGCGTGCGGGGGCTGATGATGCTGACCCAGAACACCGCTCAGGCCATGGGTGTGTCCAACCGACTCGATCCGAAGCAGAGCATCATGGGCGGCGCGAAGTACCTGGCTAACATGAAGGATCAGCTCGACGATTCGATTCAGGAGCCGGATCGCACCTGGTTTGCCCTGGCGGCGTACAACGTCGGCAGCGGCCACCTGGACGACGCCCGCAAACTGGCCTCCAAAGAAGGCCTGAACCCGAACAAGTGGCTGGATGTGAAGAAAATGCTGCCGCGCCTCGCGCAGAAGCAGTGGTACAGCAAGACCCGCTATGGCTACGCCCGGGGCGGCGAACCGGTGCATTTTGTCGCGAACATTCGTCGCTACTACGACATCCTCACTTGGGTGACCCAGCCGCAGCTTGAAGGTGATCAGGTGGCTGAAGGCAACCTTCATGTGCCGGGGATCGACAAGTCCAAGCCAACTCAAGAGCCAGCCCCGCTCTAGCCCAGATACCTTCAATCAAATGTGGGAGCCAGCCTGCTGGCTCCCACATTGGTTTTGCGATGAGGCTTAAGCTTTTGCAGCCGCCAGAATCAGCGCTTTCATTTCAGAGACGGCAGACTTGAACCCAACGAACAACGCATGCGCCACCAGCGCATGGCCGATGTTCAGTTCGTTGATGCCCTTGATCGCGGCCACGGCCTCAACGTTGTGGTAATGCAGACCATGACCGGCATTGACGATCAACCCCTGAGCCAGACCAAACGCCACACCGTCCGCCACTCGTTTCAGTTCTTCGGCGACTTCGGTCGGGGTTTCGGCATCGGCATAACGCCCGGTGTGCAGCTCAATGGCCGGCGCACCGACGCGCTTGGAGGCCGCAATCTGACGCTCGTCGGCATCGATGAACAGCGACACCTCGCTGCCGATCTTCGACAGACGCTCAACCGCCGCTTTGAGGCGTTCTTCCTGCCCTGCCACATCCAGACCGCCTTCGGTGGTCAGCTCCTGACGGGTTTCCGGGACCAGGCAGATGTGCGCAGGACGGATGCGTTCGGCAAACGCCATCATTTCTTCGGTGACGCCCATTTCGAAGTTCATGCGGGTTTGCAGCACGTCCTTGAGCAACAGTACGTCGCGCTCCTGAATGTGCCGACGGTCTTCGCGCAGATGCACCGTGATGCCATCGGCGCCCGCCTCTTCCGCGTCCAGCGCAGCCTTGACCGGATCCGGGTAGCGCGTGCCACGGGCCTGACGCAGGGTGGCGACGTGGTCGATGTTCACGCCAAGAAGAATGCGATTGCTGGTGGTCACGGATGCGCTCCTGAATGGAAAGATTCGGCGCACAGCATACACGGGGCTAGGGCTTGCGAAACAGCTCGCGACTGACCAGAGGGCGACCGCCGAGGTGAACGGCCAAGGCCTGACGCATCAAACGCTTGGCGGCGGAGAGTGCGCCGGGAGCCGACCAGTCGGCTTCGGCCATGGCGAGTAATTCAACGCCGTTGAACAGGCCGGGTTGCAGCAAGTAAACGCGCTCAAGGCCGGCGTCCACTTGCAGACGGTAGAGACCATCGGGCGCAACAGGCTCGCCGTGAATATCGGTATTCATGGAAAAGCCGTAACCGAGGTCATCGAGCAGACGCCATTCGAAAGAGCGCAACAACGGTTCCAGCGGCCGGCCTTCGGCCAGAGCCAGCAGGGTTGCTGCGTAGTGATCGAACACCGCCGGGTGCGGATCTTCGGCAGGCAGCAGGCGGATCAAGAGCTCGTTGAGGTAAAGACCGCTGAACAGCGCCTCGCCATTGAGCCAGGCGCAGGTGCCGGCACTTTCCATGCGCCCGACATTCTTCAACTCGCCCTTGCCGCGAAACTCGACTTCCAGCGCCACGAACGGCCGCGCCAACGTCCCGGCCTTTCCCCGCGCACTGCGCAGCACCGCTCGCAGCCGACCTTGCGGCGTGAGGAAATCCACCAACGCGCTGGTTTCGCGGTAGGCGCGCGAATGCAGGACGTAGGCGGGTTGGGCAGGAGGTGGAGTTTGCGACATGGAATTCTCGATGAAGAAACGCGTTTTTACTCACAACCCAAAACTACTGTGGGAGCGGGCTTGCTCGCGAAAGCGGTGAATCAGTCGAAGTGAATGTCGACTGACACTGCGCATTCGCGAGCAAGCCCGCTCCCACAGGGGGGTTCTCTGGAGTATCAGAAAACCGGTATTACAGGTCGCCGTAACCCAGCGAACGCAGCGCACGCTCGTCGTCGGACCAGCCGCCCTTCACCTTGACCCACAGGTTGAGCATGATCTTGGAGTCGAACAGCAACTCCATGTCCTTGCGCGCTTCGGTGCCGATGCGCTTGATGCGCTCGCCCTTGTCGCCAATGATGATCTTCTTCTGGCCGTCACGTTCGACGAGGATCAGCGCATGGATGTGCAGGGTCTTGCCCTGCTGCTTGAACTCTTCGATTTCGACGGTGATCTGGTATGGCAGCTCAGCGCCCATCTGGCGCATGATTTTCTCGCGCACCAGTTCGGCGGCGAGGAAACGGCTGCTGCGGTCGGTGATCTGGTCTTCGGGAAAGAAGTGATCGTTTTCCGGCAGGTGATCGGCAATCACCTTTTCCAGCGCGTCGAGGTTATGCCCGTGCTGCGCCGAAATCGGGATGATCTGCGCGTTCGGCAGCTGTTCCTGCAACCAGCTCAGGTGCGGCATCAGCTCGGCTTTGTCTTCGATACGGTCGGTCTTGTTCAGTGCGACGATCAGCGGGCCGGTCACGTATTGCACACGCTCCAGCACCATCTGGTCTTCTTCGGTCCACTTGGTGCGATCGACCACGAAGATCACCACGTCGACGTCTTTCAACGCCGCCGAAGCGGTCTTGTTCATGTAACGGTTCAGCGCCTTTTCGCCACCCTTGTGCATGCCGGGGGTGTCGACGTAGATCGCCTGCACGCCACCCTCGGTCTTGATCCCGAGCATGTTGTGACGAGTGGTTTGTGGCTTGCGCGAGGTGATCGCCAGCTTCTGACCAAGAATGTGGTTCAGCAGCGTGGACTTGCCCACGTTGGGACGGCCGACGATGGCAACGTAGCCACAGCGAGTTGCGTTTGTATCAGTCATTGCCATTCTCCACGCCCAGGGCAATCAGTGCTGCGGCGGCCGCTACCTGTTCGGCAATACGACGGCTCACACCCTGACCTCGGCTTTTTTCATTCAGTAAGACAACTTCGCACTCGACGAAGAAGGTTCGGCAGTGCGGCTCGCCCTGGATATCCACCACCTCGTAACGAGGCAGGTCGCAACCGCGTGATTGCAGGAATTCCTGCAGGCGGGTCTTCGGATCCTTGTTGGTGTCGACCAGGGTCAGACCTTCGAACTCACCCGCCAGCCAGGCCAGTACGCGCTCGCGAGCCATGTCCATGCCGGCGTCGAGGTAAATCGCACCGATCAAGGCTTCGAGGGCATCGGCCAGAATCGATTCGCGACGGAAACCGCCACTTTTCAACTCGCCGGACCCCAGACGCAGATAATCCCCCAGGTCGAAACCGCGAGCCAGCACGGCCAGCGTCTCACCTTTCACCAAGCGTGCGCGCAAACGCGACAACTGGCCTTCACGGGCGAGCGGGAAACGATCGAACAGCGCCTCGCCCGCCACGAAGTTGAGGATGGCATCACCGAGGAATTCCAGGCGTTCGTTGTTACGCCCGGCGAAACTGCGGTGCGTGAGGGCCAGGAGCATCAGCTCCTGATCCTTGAAGGTGTAACCGAGCTGACGCTCGAGACGGCTTAATGAGGCGCTCACGGTTTACCCACGCTGAGATCAAAGCTGGATTCCACCGCCATCGCCGGGGTACGGCGCAGGTCTGGGACAATTAACGCTGTGTTCAAAAATTACATCCTGACTATTACGAAGCCGATTGTGTCGACTCCAGAAATGCATTCGGCGCTGTGGTCAACAGCGCCGTGTGTGATTACTTGATCAGGCCTACCCGCGAGAAATTCGGCAGGTGGCTGAGTTTCGGTTCCGGCCAGCTCATCCAGACTGCAAAGGCCTTGCCGACGATATTCTGGTCGGGAACCATGCCCAACATGTCCTTGGGAATGTTGGGATCATCCCAGTAGCGACTGTCGTTCGAGTTGTCGCGGTTGTCGCCCATCATGAAGTAGTGCCCGGCCGGCACGGTCCACGAATGATCCGGGGTCGCGCGGTAGCGGCTCATTTCCTTGCGGATCAAGTGCTCGGCGGCGCCGAGTTTTTCCTGGTAGAGCTCAGCGCTGCCCAGGGTGCCCGGCTCGGAGCCAACCAACTGCTCGGCAATCGATTCGCCGTTGACGAACAGACGCTTGTCAGCGGTGTAACGCACGGTGTCGCCCGGCAGGCCGACTACACGCTTGATGTAGTTGACGCTCGGGTCGCTTGGGTAGCGAAACACCATCACATCGCCCCGCTGCGGATCACCGACTTCGATGATTTTCTTGTCGATCACCGGCAGGCGGATCCCGTAAGAAAACTTGTTCACCAGAATGAAGTCACCGACATCAAGGGTCGGTTTCATCGAACCGGACGGGATCTGGAACGGCTCCACCAGGAACGAACGCAGCACCAGCACGATGAACAACACCGGGAAGAACGACTTGCCGTATTCCACCAGCAGCGGCTCTTTGTTCAGTTTTTCGACCACCACCACATCGGGCTCGCCGACACTGCCTTGATAAGAGGCAATGGCAGCGCGTCGACGCGGCGCGAGGATCAACAGATCAAGCAACGCCAACAGGCCGCAGACGAACACGGCGATGACCAGCAACAGCGGGAAATTTAGTGACATAGGACCTGACTATTCCAACCTGAGCACGGCAAGGAAGGCTTCTTGTGGAATTTCCACGTTGCCGACCTGCTTCATGCGTTTCTTACCGGCCTTTTGCTTCTCGAGCAGTTTCTTCTTACGGCTGACGTCACCACCGTAGCATTTGGCCAATACGTTCTTTCTGAGCGCCTTGACGGTTGTCCGTGCAACGATCTGACCGCCAATGGCGGCCTGGATGGCCACGTCGAACATCTGTCGCGGAATCAGTTCTTTCATCTTCTCGGTCAACTGGCGACCTTTGTAGTGCGAGTTGTCACGGTGCACGATCAACGCCAGAGCATCGACCTTGTCGCCGTTGATCAGCACGTCCAGTTTCACCAGATTAGCCGATTGGTAACGATCGAAATGGTAGTCCAGCGAAGCATAGCCGCGGCTGGTGGATTTGAGACGGTCGAAGAAGTCCAGGACCACTTCGTTCATCGGCAGGTCATAAGTGACTTGCACCTGATTACCGAGGAACAGCATGTCGACCTGTACACCGCGTTTCTCGATGCACAGGGTGATGACGTTGCCCAGGTGTTCTTGCGGAACCAGGATGTTGGCACGCACGATCGGCTCGCGCATGTCTTCGATGGCCGAGACATCCGGCAGCTTGGAGGGGTTGTCGACGTAAATCGTTTCACCGGTTTTGAGCACCAGTTCGAAGATTACCGTCGGCGCCGTGGTGATCAGGTCCAGGTTGTACTCGCGCTCCAGGCGCTCCTGGATGATCTCCATGTGCAGCATGCCGAGGAAGCCGCAACGGAAGCCGAAGCCCAGTGCGTCAGAGCTTTCCGGGGTGTATTGCAGCGACGAGTCGTTGAGGGTCAGCTTCTGCAGCGCTTCGCGGAAATCTTCGAAATCGTCGGAGCTGACCGGGAACAGACCGGCGTAAACCTGTGGCTGGATGCGTTTGAAGCCCGGCAGTACCGGAACATCCGGGGTGGAGCTGAGGGTCAGGGTGTCACCGACCGGGGCACCGTGGATGTCCTTGATGCTGGCGATGATGAAGCCCACTTCGCCGGCCTTCAGGTCAACCGTGGCGGTGTGTTTCGGATTGAACACGCCGACGCTGTCGACCAGGTGGATCTTGCCGGTGGACTTCACCAGAATCTTGTCGCCCTTCTTCACACGGCCGTGGCGCACGCGAACCAGGGAGACAACGCCCAGATAGTTGTCGAACCAGGAATCGATGATCAACGCCTGCAGCGGATCTTCGATGTTGCCGGTCGGCGCAGGAATGGTGTGCACCAGACGCTCGAGCACTTCGTCGACACCCAGACCGGTCTTGGCGCTGCAGGTGACGGCGTCGGCGGCGTCGATGCCGATGATCTTCTCGATCTCGTCCTTGACGCGTTCCGGTTCGGCCTGTGGCAGGTCGATCTTGTTCAGGACCGGCATGACCTCAAGGCCCTGCTCGATCGCGGTGTAGCAGTTGGCCACGGACTGGGCTTCAACACCTTGACCGGCATCGACCACCAGCAAGGCACCTTCACACGCCGCCAGGGAACGGCTGACTTCATAGGTGAAGTCGACGTGGCCAGGGGTGTCAATGAAGTTCAGCTGGTAGGTGACGCCATCTTTGGCTTTGTAATAGAGGGTAACGCTGTGGGCCTTGATGGTGATCCCGCGTTCACGCTCCAGATCCATGGAATCCAGTACCTGGGCTTCCATTTCACGCTCGGCCAGGCCGCCGCACATCTGGATAAAGCGATCGGCCAGCGTCGACTTGCCATGGTCAATGTGGGCGATGATGGAGAAATTGCGGATATGACTCAAATCACTCACGGATCAACACTCAAAAAGGCTGCAGGCTTGGCCCGCCGAAAAATAGCCGGGAATTGTACCTGATACACGGCGCAAGCGTCACGTTCACCTGTCACCCGGACTGCATACAAAAACGCCCCGATCGGTTGATCGAGGCGTTTTCAGGGTTAAACGGCGGATGAAAGCTTGTTCATTAACCCGCTCGTCGCAGCAGCCAGACACCGGCCAGCGCACAGACTCCGGCCGGCACCAGCACCGCAAACAGCGGTGAGAAACCGAACACCAGGCTCGATGGGCCGAGCAAATCCTGAACGATGCGGAAGGTGAAGCCGACCAGCACGCCAGTGAAGACACGCTGCCCCAGGGTCACCGAACGCAGCGGGCCGAAGATGAAGGAAATGGCCATCAATACCAGTGCGGCGGTGACCAATGGCTGCAACACCTTGACCCAAAATGCCAGCCAGTAACGGCCGTTGCTCAGGCCCTGCTCCGCCAGATAGTGGATGTAACCCCACAGGCCGGTGATTGACAGCGATTCCGGAGCCATGACCACTGTGCTCAGCAATTGCGGGCTCAGGGACACATCCCAACGCTCAGTGGGCGTGTTTACAACCTCGGTGCTGCGGTCATGGAAAACGGTGGTTGCTACGTCGGTGAGCTCCCAGTGATCTTTATCGAACTCGGCCTTTTTGGCGAAGCTCGAACTCAGAAGATGGCGCTCTTTGTCAAAGCGATAGCGCGTCACGCCATACAACAGGCCATTGGGTTGAACGGCGTTGATGTGAATGAACTCTTCACCCTGGCGGTGCCACATACCGTGCTTGGCGCTTTGCGCGTCGCCACTGCCCTGAGCCAGCGAGCGGTTGGCCTGGGCCATGCTTTCGGTGGCAGGGGCTATGTACTCACCGATCAGCACGCCGGCCAGCATCAGCACCAGCATTGGCTTCATCACCGCCCAGACGATCCGGCCGATGGACACGCCGGCGGCGCGCATCACGGTCAGCTCACTGCTGCTGGCCAGACTGCCGAGGCCGATCAGGCAACCAATCAACGCTGCCATCGGCAGCATTTCATAGAGCCGGCGTGGCGCGGTCAGCAAAACGAACCCCAGGACATCAACCAGGGTGTAGGTATCGCTGACGTCGCCCATCTCATCGATAAAGGCGAACAGGGTCGCCAGACCGAGAATGATTGCCAGCACGGCGATGATCGCCATGAAGACGCTGCTGCCGATATAGCGGTCGAGTTTAACCACGAGCCACCTCCAGTGCAGCGGCGCGACGGCTGGCCATCTTCAGGCGCAACGGCTCCCAGTACAGCAGGCCGATACCGATGAACAGGAAGATCGCATGCACCCACCACAAGCCGAGGGCGGGTGGAATCTTGCCTTTTTCAAGGGCGCCGCGGGCGGCAATCAGGATGGTCAGGTAAGCCATATAAAGAAGAATCGCCGGCAGCAACTTGAGGAAACGCCCTTGACGCGGGTTGACTCGCGACAGCGGCACCGCCATCAGGGTCACGATAAACACCAGCAACGGCAGGGACAGACGCCATTGCAGTTCGGTTTTGGAGCGGATGTCGTCATTGCCCAGCAAGGTCGATGTCGGCATCGCATCGCGGTCAGTGACTTCTTCGCTGACGTCCGGCTTGGGCAGCAAAACACCATAGGTTTCGTAATGGATGGCGCGGTAATCGGCCAGCCCTGGGCTGCCGTCATAACGATAGCCGTCTTCGAGAATCAGATAGCGATTGCCGTCAGGACGAACTTCCTGACGGCCCTTCTCGGCCACCAGTACGGAAATCCCGCGATCCTTCTGATCGGCGCCGAGGTTCTTCTGCGAGATAAACACGCTGCCCAGATTGACGCGGTCATCGCTCAGCGTTTCGGTGTAGGTCACGCGGGTGCCGTCACGCAGCGCCTGGAAGCGACCTGGCTCGAGCGTATCGAATTCGGTAAGCGCGTCCTGCTTGTTGAGCAGCAACTGGAACTGGTTGGCACCTTGCGGGGCCAGGCCCAGGCTCAGCCATGCCACGACCAGTGCAACCAGGGTGGCCGGAAACAGCGTGATGCGAAACAGCTTCTGCTGGCTCATGCCGGTGGCCGAGAGCACGGTCATTTCGCTTTCGAGGTACAGGCGACCGTAGGCCAGCAGGATCCCGAGGAACAGGCCCAGCGGCAGAATCAGTTGCATGAACCCCGGCAGACGATAGCCCATGATCAGGAACAGAGAACCCGGATCGAGCTGGCCGGCAGCGGCCTGAGCGAGGTATTTGATGAAGCGACCGCTCATGATGATGACCAGCAGCACAGCACTCACAGCGCTGAGGGTCAACAGGACTTCGCGGGACAGATAACGGAAGACGATCAAACCAGACACTCCAGGGTTGTCAGGCTAAGGCGGCCAAACAAGCAAACACATCAACCGGCCCGCAAGGCAGAGCCGTCGAAAAAAGATGCGGCATTATCCTGTGATTGAGGGCGCCTGTCACTGCGCACACTCATCCGCGCGTGCAATCGGTTGAAGATCGTACAACCGAGGGTTGTCAGGCGCGGTGAGCGAGGTTCAAACTGCGGCCCTTGTCGCAGGCCTTGGCCTGCGCCTCTTCTATCTATAAGCAGGCGACTGCGAACACCGTCGAACGCCTGTGTGTTGATCATTCATTCAGGGATCCGGACATGGAACTGGTTGTAAAAAGCGTTAGCCCAGAAACGTTGAAAACCGCCACCCTAGTGGTTGCCGTCGGTGAAGGCCGCAAGCTCGGCGTCGCCGCCAAGCAGCTCGATGAACTGAGCGGCGGCGCGATCAGCGCGGTACTCAAGCGTGGCGATCTGGCCGGCAAAGTCGGCCAAAGCCTGCTGCTGCACAGCCTGCCGAACCTCAAAGCCGAGCGCGTGCTGCTGGTCGGTGTGGGCAAGGATGAAGAACTGGGCGACCGCCCGCTGCGCAAAATCGTTGCCGGCATCCTCAACACGCTGAAGGGCCTGGGCGGCAGTGATGCCGTACTGGCGCTGGATGAAATCATTGTCAAAAACCGCGACAGCTACGGCAAAACCCGTCTGCTGGCAGAAACCCTGCTGGACGGCGAATACACCTTCGACCAGTTCAAGAGCCAGAAAGCCGAACCCCGCGCCCTGAAGAAAATCACCCTGCTGACCATCAAGGCTGCCCAGGCCGAAGTGCAGCGCGCCGTGACTCACGCGACAGCGATCGCGAACGGCATGGCCTTTACCCGTAATATGGGCAACCTGCCGCCGAACATCTGCCACCCGACGTTCCTCGGCGAGCAAGCCAAGGATCTGGGCAAAGCGTTCAAGGATCTGAAAGTCGAAGTCCTCGACGAGAAGAAGATCAAGGCGCTGGGCATGGGTTCGTTCTACGCCGTCGGCCAGGGCAGCGCCCAACCGCCGCGCCTGATCGTCATGCAATACAACGGCGGCAAGAAATCCGAGAAGCCATACGCACTGGTCGGCAAAGGCATCACCTTCGACACCGGCGGTATCAGCCTGAAGCCGGGCGCCGGCATGGACGAAATGAAGTACGACATGGGCGGTGCTGCCAGCGTCTTCGGCACCCTGCGTGCCGTGCTCGAGTTGAAACTGCCGATCAACCTGGTGTGCATCCTCGCCTGCGCCGAAAACATGCCGAGCGGCAATGCCTCGCGTCCGGGCGACATCGTCACCACCATGAGCGGCCAGACCGTGGAAATCCTCAACACCGACGCCGAAGGCCGTCTGGTGCTGTGCGACGCCCTGACCTACTCCGAGCGCTTCAAGCCGCAAGCGGTGATCGACATCGCCACCCTGACCGGCGCCTGCGTCGTGGCGCTGGGTGCACACACTTCCGGCCTGCTGGGCAACAACGACGAACTGATCGAGCAACTGCTCAGCGCCGGCAAAACGGCCGACGACCGTGCCTGGCAACTGCCGCTGTTCGATGAGTATCAAGAGCAACTGGACAGCCCGTTCGCCGACATCGCCAACATTGGTGGCCCAAAGGCCGGCACCATCACGGCAGCTTGCTTCCTGTCGCGATTCACCAAGAACCTCAACTGGGCGCACCTGGACATCGCCGGCACCGCGTGGACCAGCGGCGGCAAGGACAAGGGCGCCACCGGCCGCCCGGTGCCACTGCTGACCCAGTACCTGCTCGATCGCGCCAAAGCCTGAAACCGCTGACGGGCGGCGGCGTCACTTTCAGGTGACGCCGTTTGCCGCTCTGGAACCGCAATGACCAAAGTCGACTTTTATATCCTGCCCAGCGCCGATCCTTCGGCTCGTCTGGACTTTGCCTGCAAGCTCACTGAAAAAGCCTGGCGCATGGGCCACCGCATCTACCTGCATTGCAGCGATGCCGCTCAGCGTGACGATCTAGATGCTCGCTTGTGGGCGTTCAAGGGCGAAACCTTCGTGCCCCACGGCCCGGCCGACAGCGAACCTGACGGTTTGATCGTGCTGGGACTGGGCGCTGACTGCGGCGAGCATCAGGACCTGCTGGTCAATCTCGACCTGAAAGTCCCGACTTTCGCCAGCAAATTCGCCCGGGTGGCGGAAGTGGTGGTGGAGGACCCAACCATACGGGCGGCTGCGCGGGAGAGTTTCCGTTTCTACCGCGAACAGGGCTATCCTCTGCAAGATCACCGTTTACAGCGACTCTGAGCATTGCGATGGACACTCCAAAACCGCAGCAAAAGTCCGCACACCTGCTGGACGATCTTGAATCAATCCGCCAGTTGCTCGGCGATGACAACCTGCAGCCACCGCTGCTGACCGACACGGTCGACGACGGTGAACAGGAACAGATTCCGATGTTGTTCGACTCAGCCGGCACCCAGCCGCCAGCCGTCGAACCGCCACCGGCTCCCTCTGCGACACCTGCCGCGCAACCTTCGGCGACCCTCGACAAAGGCCCGGATGCCCTGCTGCACCTGGACAGCGAACTGCGCGCCGCCGCACAGTTGATCATGCAAGACGTGATCGACGACTTCGCTCCCCACATCGAAACCGAGATCAAACGTCGCCTCGATGCGCGAATGGAACGGCTTTTGAGCCAATACGAATAACCACAAATCCCCTGTGGGAGCGGGCTTGCTCGCGAATGCGGTGTATCGGCCAGTGATGAGGGCGCCTGACACACCGCATTCGCGAGCAAGCCCCCTGTCACATTTGAAACGCACACCACCCTCCCCCGCTCGCCCTCGGCCCCATGCCCCGCTATACTTCCCGGCTTTTCCTGAATAAATGCCAATAGGGTCCCGCCGCGCATGGATAAGACCTACCAGCCGCACGCCATTGAAACTTCCTGGTACAACACCTGGGAGTCCGAGAACTATTTCGCACCGCAAGGCGCGGGCGATTCCTACACCATCATGATCCCGCCGCCGAACGTCACCGGCAGCCTGCACATGGGGCACGGTTTCAACAACGCGATCATGGACGCCCTGATCCGTTTCCGCCGCATGCAGGGTCGCAACACCCTGTGGCAGCCGGGCACCGACCACGCCGGTATCGCCACGCAGATGCTGGTGGAGCGTCAACTGGAAGCCACCGGTCAGAACCGTCATGACCTGGGCCGCGAAAAATTCCTCGAGAAAGTCTGGGAGTGGAAGGATCAGTCCGGTGGCAACATCAGCCGTCAGATCCGCCGCCTCGGCTCATCCGTGGACTGGAGCCGCGAGCGCTTCACCATGGACGACGGTCTCTCGGAAGCGGTCAAAGAAGCCTTTGTGCGCCTGCACGAGGACGGCTTGATCTACCGCGGCAAGCGTCTGGTCAACTGGGACACCAAGCTGCACACGGCGATTTCCGACCTCGAAGTGGAAAACCACGACGAGAAAGGCTTCCTGTGGAACCTCAAGTACCCGCTGGCCGACGGCGCGAAAACCGCTGAAGGCAACGATTTCCTGATCGTCGCGACCACCCGTCCGGAAACCATGCTCGGCGACTCCGCCGTCGCGGTTAACCCGAACGATGAGCGCTACAAAGCCCTGATCGGCCAGTTTGTCGTGCTGCCACTGGTTGGCCGCCGCATCCCGATCATCGCCGACGATTACTGCGATCCTGAATTCGGCACCGGTTGCGTGAAAATCACCCCGGCCCACGATTTCAACGACTACGAAGTCGGCAAGCGCCACAACCTGCCGCTGCTGAACATCTTCGACAAGAACGCCGCCGTACTGCCGGCCTGTCAGGTGTTCAACCTCGACGGCACGCTGAACGAAAGCATCGACGGCAAGATCCCGGCTGAATACGTCGGTCTCGACCGTTTCGAAGCGCGCAAACAAATCGTTGCTGCGTTCGACGCCGCCGGCCTGCTGGTCAGCGTTGACGACCACAACCTGAAAGTGCCCAAAGGCGACCGTTCGGGCACCGTGATCGAGCCGTGGCTGACCGACCAATGGTACGTTTCCACCAAGCCTTTGGCCGAGCCTGCGATTGCTGCCGTTGAAGACGGTCGCATCCAGTTCGTGCCGAAACAGTACGAAAACATGTACTTCTCCTGGATGCGCGACATCCAGGACTGGTGCATCAGCCGTCAGCTGTGGTGGGGCCACCGCATTCCAGCCTGGTACGACGAATCGGGCAAGGTCTACGTCGGCCGCGACGAAGCCGAAGTGCGCGCCAAGCACAACCTTGGCCCGGACGTGGCGCTGCAACAGGACAACGACGTGCTCGACACTTGGTTCAGTTCCGGTCTGTGGACGTTCTCCACGCTGGGCTGGCCTGAGCAGACCGAATTCCTGAAGAAATTCCACTCCACCGACGTACTGGTGACGGGTTTCGACATCATTTTCTTCTGGGTGGCCCGGATGATCATGATGACCATGCACTTGATGAAGAACGAGGACGGCACGCCGCAAGTGCCGTTCAAGACCGTTTATGTGCACGGTCTGGTGCGCGATGGCCAGGGCCAGAAGATGTCCAAGTCCAAGGGCAACGTCCTTGACCCACTGGACATCATCGACGGCATCGACCTGGAAACGCTGGTGCACAAACGCACCTCGGGCCTGATGCAGCCAAAACTGGCGAAGAAGATCGAGAAGCAGACCCGCGACGAGTTCGCCGACGGCATCGCCAGCTATGGCACCGACGCACTGCGCTTCACCTTCTGCTCGCTGGCCTCGACCGGTCGCGACATCAAGTTCGACATGGGCCGCGTCGAAGGCTATCGCAACTTCTGCAACAAGATCTGGAACGCCGCGCGTTATGTTCTGGACAAGGGCGAAGACTGCGGCCAGAACGGCGAGGCCTACGAGCTGTCGCTGGCGGATCGCTGGATCATCTCGCAACTGCAACGCACCGAAGCCGAAGTCACCCGTCAACTGGATCAGTTCCGTTTCGACCTCGCCGCGCAAGCGCTGTACGAGTTCATCTGGAACCAGTACTGCGACTGGTATCTGGAATTGTCCAAGCCTGTGCTGTGGGACGAAAACGCTCCGGTTGAACGTCAGCGCGGCACCCGTCGCACGCTGGTGCGCGTACTGGAAGTGGCGCTGCGTCTGGCGCACCCGTTCATGCCGTTCATCACTGAAGAAATCTGGCAGCGCATCGCGCCGCTGGCCGGTATTCAGGGCAAGACGATCATGCTGCAACCTTGGCCAGTGGCCAATGAAGAGCGCATCGATCCGGCTGCCGAGAGCGACATCGAGTGGCTCAAGGAGCTGATGCTCGGCACGCGTAACATCCGTGGCGAAATGAACATCGGCCCGGGCAAGCCACTGCCGATCTACCTGAAGAACGTCAGCGCCGAAGACCAGCGCCGTTTGACCGAGAACGAAGCGCTGCTCAAGAAGCTCGCGCGTCTGGAATCGATCACCGTTCTGGCCGCTGGCGAAGAAGCACCGCTGTCCGCCACCGCGCTGGTCGGCGAGATGGAAGTGCTGGTGCCAATGGCCGGCCTGATCGACAAGGCTGCTGAACTGGCGCGTCTGGACAAGGAAATCCTGCGCCTGCAGGGCGAAGTCCAGCGTGTTGGCGGCAAGCTGTCCAACGCAGGTTTCGTCGACAAGGCCCCGGCCGAAGTCATCGACAAGGAACGCGCCAAACTGGCTGAAGCGGAACAGGCTTTGGGCAAGTTGGCTGAGCAACGCGCGCGGATTGCCAGTTTGTAACGGCACATCGCAATGAAAAAGGGAGGCCACATTGGCCTCCCTTTTTTATTTCTGCAGCACGATACCCCTCTGTGGGAGCGGGCTTGCTCGCGAAAGCAATTCCACATCCAACCTATTTATGGACTGACATACCGCCTTCGCGAGCAAGCCCCCTCCCACAGTTTGAACGGTGTTGTCTTTAGATGTGGGACAATAGCCGCCACTTTCAGCCATACCCGAATCGACCACACCCATGAACGCCCCCCGCCCCCCGAAACCTGCGCGCAAGAAGCCTGAATCCGCGACCCCGGCCAAAGCCGTTGAGCCGCGTGAAAAGGCCAGCCTGCACCCGCGCAATCGCCATCAGGGTCGTTACGACTTCCCGGCACTGATCAAAACCACGCCGGAACTGGCGAAGTTCGTGATCATCAACCCGTACGGCAAGGAAAGCATCGACTTCGCCAATCCCGATGCAGTGCGCGTGTTCAACCGGGCGCTGCTCAAGTCGTTCTACGGCATCGAGCATTGGGACATTCCGGCGGACTACCTCTGCCCCCCGGTGCCGGGCCGTGCCGATTACGTGCACTTCCTCGCTGACCTGCTGGCCAGCATGAACGACGGCAAGGTGCCACGCGGTGCGATCGTCAACGTGCTGGACATCGGCATGGGCGCCAACTGCGTTTATCCGCTGATCGGCAACAGCGAATACCGCTGGCACTTCCTCGGTTCTGAAATCGATCCGACCGCCGTGGCGGCTGCCAAGGCTATCGTCCAGTCCAACGACCTGAACAAGGTCATCAAGCTGCGCCAGCAGGAGAACCGCAAGCACATCCTGATTGGTCTGCTGGAGCCGGGTGAGCGCTTTGACCTGACCATGTGCAACCCGCCGTTCCATGCCTCGATGGATGAAGCGACCAAGGGCAGCGAGCGCAAATGGCGTGCGCTGGGCCGCGCTGATCCGAAACGCAAATTGCCGGTGCTGAACTTCGGCGGCCAGTCGGCGGAGTTGTGGTGTGAGGGCGGCGAAGCACGCTTCGTGACGCAACTGATCGCCGAGAGCGCGAACTTCCAGCACAAAGTGCTGTGGTTCAGCACCCTTGTTTCGAAAGCCTCGAACCTGCCCGCCATAGAGACAGCGCTGAAAAAGGCCGGCGCGCTGGAAAGCCAGGTGGTGGAAATGTCCCAAGGGCAGAAACAGAGCCGCTTCGTCGCGTGGACCTTCCAGACCAAATCCGAGCAGCAGATCTGGCGCCGCGAGCGCTGGACGCGCTAACACTGCTCTACTTGCGGGAGCGGGCTTGCTCGCGAATGCGGTGGATCAGTCAATAAACATGTCGACTGACACTGCCCTTTCGCGAGCAAGCCCGTTCCCACATTTGATTTATGGTGTCAGTAAAAAACGGACACAAAAAAACCGTGCCCGGATTGCTCCGGTGCACGGTTTTTTTATCGCTGCGTCTTACTTGTTCACAGCGTCGGTCAGGCCTTTGGCCACAACCAGCTTGATCACTTTCTTGGCAGGGATTTCGATGGCAGCGCCAGTCGAAGGGTTACGGCCAGTGCGGGCAGGACGCTCGGTCACTTTCAGCTTGCCAATACCTGGCAAGGTGATTTCGCCGCCGTTTTCCAGCTGATCAGCAACGATTTGGCCCAGTTGGTCCAGAGCGTTACGCGCGGTGGTTTTCGGCGCGTCGATAGCTTCAGCGATGTCGGCGATCAGTTGGTCTTTAGTAAGAGCCATGTAGTGTTCCTTCCCTATCAAATTCATATGGATTGCAGAGTGCAGTGTCAGCCATCGAGCCCGATCTTCTGGATCTGGCACCCTCGGCGATAACCACGACGAGTCGGGGTTATAGATACCGAAATCAGGGTTTGGTTCGACCTGACAAATGCTGAATGCACGCTTAACGCAGTGACTTCGCGTAAGACCGGGCAAAACTAGCACAGAGGCGGGGAAATATCCGCTTCTAGCTACCCATTTGGTCAGCTTTATTGCTCTAAATCGGCAAAAAACTGCATAACCACCTTCGAGCCCCCCGGTTTTGCCCTTCAGCCCGCGCCAAAACCAGTGGTTGCGGTACACTGGGCGCTTTTTCGGGGGAGCCTGCCCTCCTCCCTTCCAACAGCCGAGAAGCCCATGCCGATCCGTCATTGCATCGTCCACCTGATCGACAAAAAACCCGACGGCACGCCCGCAGTTCTGCACGCCCGTGACTCTGAACTGGCTGAGTCCGCGGCCATCGAGAACATGCTCGCCGACCTCAACGAGAGCTATAACGCCAAACAGGGCAAAGCCTGGGGCCTGTTCCATCCGGAATCCGGTGCATTCCCGTTCAGCGGCTGGCTGAAGGAATACATGGAGGGCGCTCACGACTTCACCGCGTTCAGCAAAGTCGCGGTCGAACATCTGCAAAAGCTGATGGAAGAGTCGAACCTGTCAGTCGGCGGCCACGTGCTGTTCGCCCACTACCAGCAAGGCATGACCGACTACCTGGCCATCGCCCTGCTGCACCACAGCGAAGGCGTGGCGGTGACCGATGAGCTGGACGTGACGCCGTCGCGCCACCTCGACCTCGGTCAACTGCACCTCGCGGCGCGGATCAACGTCTCCGAGTGGCAGAACAACAAACAGTCCAAGCAGTACATCTCGTTCATCAAAGGCAAAAACGGCAAGAAGGTCTCGGAATACTTCCGCGACTTCATTGGCTGCCAGGAGGGCGTCGATGGCCCGGGCGAAACCCGCACCCTGCTCAAGGCGTTCAGCGACTTCGTCGAGAGCGAAGACCTGCCGGAAGATTCGGCCCGAGAGAAAACCAAGACACTGGTGGATTACGCCAGCAGCCAGGCCAAGCTCGGCGAACCGATGGGCCTGGAAGAGCTGTCGGAGTTGATCGACGAAGAACGTCCGAAGGCCTTCTACGATCACATCCGCAACAAGGATTACGGCCTCTCGCCGGAGATTCCGGCAGACAAACGCACCTTGAATCAATTCCGCCGTTTCACCGGCCGCGCCGAGGGCCTGTCGATCAGTTTCGAAGCGCACTTGCTGGGCTCCAAGATCGAGTACGACGAAGAGGCCGGCACCCTGGTCATCAAGGGCCTGCCGACGTCGCTCACCGATCAGCTGAAGCGCCGCAACTGATGCTCGCCAATGTACTGAAGAAGGTCGCGCTGGTTCTGCTCGTGGTGGTGGTCTATCAGAACTGGGGCAAGATCGAGCGGGTTTTCAATCCGTCACAAATGGTTTCCGAGCAGACCCGTGCCAGTGCCCATGTCGTGCTGTATGCGACCGACTGGTGCGGCTACTGCAAGCAGACCAAGCGCTTTCTCGACAGCAAGGGCATTGCGTTCAAGGAATTCGATATCGAGAAGGATGCCGAAGCGCGCAAGGCGTATGAGGCATTGGGTGGGCGCGGGATTCCATTGATCGACGTGAATGGCACGTTGATTCGCGGATTCGACCCGGACGAAATCCTCGCTGCCCTGAAATGAATGTGGGAGCAAACGCGCTCCCACGGGTTTTGCAGATGACGGGGTGAATCAGCGCGCTTCGATACGGAAACCCAAGCGTGGGAAGTGCACATGCACCACACCAGCGCGTGGGTCTTCGCGACGAAGGATCAACTCTTCACTGCCTGCAAACAACAACTCCCCAACCACCGGATCAACCCCGTAATCCGTCGCGGCAATTGCCACTGGCTGCCCGGCCTTGAAGCCGTTCGGGTCTTCGAATTGCTCACTTGGCAGCGCTTGTGGCGTCGAGTTACGTGCAACCTCCAGCGCCTCCTCGGCCGTCATCTCGCTCGCGGCGCCATGGCCAAAGCCCAAGACGCGGCCCACCCATGCTGACACCGCCGGATACTCATCCACCAGCGGCGCGGTGACAGGCGTCGCCTTGAGGAACCACATCGGGTGCACCAGGGCGAAGTCAGCAATCGATGGCTCACCAAACAGATAGTCACCCTGCTCGCGCTGCAACTGCTGCTCCAGGCGCGCCATGATCGTCGGCCATTGGTGTTTGGCCAGTTCGGTAGACAAACGCGTAGCGCTGCCACCGCTGAACAACCCGGCACGGTCTGCCAGAAAGGCCTTGATGGCTTCCGGCGGCAGTTTGCCGAAACGCACCGCCACCGATTCAGGTTGAAACACCAGGCTGACCGCATGTTGGAATACCACCGAATCCGCCCATGCAGCGAAACTGGCGGTAATCATTTCCTGACCTTCAGGGAAAAATGCCGGCAGGGCTTTCTCCTGCTCCAGACGACGGGCGATCAGCGAAGTGTCGCAGTAGATGTCAGCGCCAATCTGCAGCACCGGCGTTTTACGGTAACCACCGGTCAGGGCCGTCAGGTCAGGCTTGGGCATCACCGGCGAAATATGCACCGAGCGCCACGACAAGCCTTTGAACCCCAACAGCAGGCGGGCCTTTTCGGCAAATGGGGAGGTCGGGTAATGATGCAGAATCAACTCGGACATGCTCGGCTCCGCCGCTCAGATAATGAGTCGGCAGCTTAGCGCGCATTGGCTTGGCAGCCTACAGGTCTGGCTGATGGGAACCAATCAGTCGGATTGATAAGAGCTCTGACGTGATCGCGTCATCGATACATGGCATCAGGGCATTGCCTGACAGATAACGCCATGGAACTCGTCGGTAGTTACACGCAATATTTCGAGCTCGTTTAAAGACACTCAGTGTTACGCGCAAAGGCCCACAAATTCTTGCGCCGCTGCCTACGCGTACGCCAGAATCCGCCGGCTTGTGCGCCTTGGACTGGCTGCGTAACTTGGAACCGTCACTGATTTCCAGTGATCGAGCTTAGCGGCTCAGCTAGTCACTACGGTTGCACATGTCTATCCAGTCGGGCATTCGCCTGCACTTGATGGTGGGTGTGCGCATGGCACCTTCGGGTGCGCCGGGTTTTGGTGACTACCGGTCCGCTAACTTGCGCATAGCCGCCACCCTTTCGCTTAGCGGCTTAGGGCTTGCGGCCTCACAGAAGTTAGTCACGATGTTTAAATTAACGCTAAACCCACCGATCATAGACCCGGCAACCATCACCCATCCGACGTCGCCATACGAATCCCCCGATTCGAGAAAACTCAACGAAGCCGCCGAACGCGCACTCGACCATTATTTAGGTCCACCGAAGGCCCGGATCATGGCCCCCCCCCTATCAACCCAACCGTCTCTACATGGCCAACCCGCAATCGGACGCCGAATCCCTGTTGGTCGACGCGTGCGAAACCTTGGGATCGGCGAGTGTGATGCTCAATGATTTTGCCCGCCAGTTAGAAGGGCCCCGCCGTAAAACACTGCAAGGCATAGCGCAAATCGTCATGGTGGCGAGATGGCAGTCAATCCGGTTGTGGATAAATTAGTACCCACTGAGTAAATGAAATTAGTGGCGAGAGGTGTACTCTCGCCACTATGGTAAAGACCTAAGTTGCTCAAATAAATCATGTTGTTTTTTCGCGTGGCAAAGCTCGTAGTCGGTCGAACAGTAGGCGATGAACCGCTTGAGCAGGCGGATTGAGTGTGTGTGAAAATGTAAGATTAGTGACCAAAGTATGCCCTCATGCAGTCGAGCCGCATTGACAGTAAAGTCGAGCGAACTCCAATGAAAGCTCTTCTCGAGAAACAATCCGACCTTTCTCATCACAGGCTTTGCAGTTCACCGTCATTTAGACCGACTCAGACATGACCAAACCTAAATTCTAACACCATTAAATCCACTCCTCGCCAACTCACCCCTAAAGCCTTTAAAAACAGCAGCACACGCTAATTGATAAATGCAAACTCTGCACCCACCGACAAACCAACACCAAAAGACAAGAATACAATCATCTTTTAATAGTTGTCGTTTTTTCTATTGAGGACGCACTGTAAGTTTCAACGCCACGCGCGCCAAGCTGAATATCATTATAAACAACCGTGGCCATGTTTCGCGCCCAGTCGAGACGAACCTCAACTATTGGAGTAGACAACCCATATTCTTTCGCAAACTTATCCCTAACGGACACCTCCGTATCAATTGTTTTCACGATCGGGAACTCTGCTGTCTTCGACATTTTGAAGCTCCTAAGCACTAGCCAGTTAAATTAGAGTCTTAGTATTGGTAAGACTGGAGCCTTTAGCCTGTCATTAAAAGAAGATCAACACCACTGTCAAACCTGACAGGTCTTTAATTGATTTTGCGATTTAAAATGCTATTTATACAATTGATTTACTATAAATCCGACCAATAAATTTGCCTGTCATGTCGCAGCGATCTGTTCATCTGCTTAAACAACTGGCTAATCGGTCGTATCTAATTATTTGTATAAACCCGATCTATTTTCTCGATATCACCAAACCCCGCCGCATTCTCTGGCATCCCCCCAGCGCTGGGTTCATTCGCCACGCCGCGATCACGTCATTGCGCGTGATGCTCTTGATGCGCTCGAACTCGTCTTTTGTTGCAATCAGTCAGACTGATAAGACGCCACCAGGCATTCCTTGGCGCTTTTTTTGAGCTTTTTGATCAACCGCTCCTGGCGCAACGCATCGCTTTTATCGCGGCACAGCTCGGTATAAACCAGCGCCATGGCCGGGCTGGAGAGGAAGAATCGCGCGCCTTTGCCACTCTGATGCTTGGCAAAACGGCGCACGGGATCATCGCTGATCCCGCAATACAACGAACCATTGGCGGCGCGCACGAGGTAGACGAACCAGGACTTGCTCACCGGCTCGCCAACATCGACAGATTTTTCGCTAAGGTTGGTCACTTTGGGATTTAGGCGTGTAGAAAACAGGCGGCGATCTTATCAGCGACCAGCCTGAAATGCCTTCAGTCCCTTCAGCGCCTGGGCGCGCACGGCGTTGCGCACCAGCGGCGTCCAGCCCAGCAGCAAGCCTTTGAAGCCCAGCGCCTGACGTGACCAGCGCCACAGGTCGAAGTGGTCGTGGTGTTCGCAGATCTTGCCGTCGCGAAATACGAAGCGCGCCTGGATATCATTGACCACGACATTGCCGGTCTGGCTGAACAGGTAGGTCGCGACCCAGTGCGCGCCACCGCTGCGCTCATCGGCGCGAACGTTGTCGAAGGTCAGGGAGAAGTCTTTGGCCCGCGTGGTGAGCATGCGCCACATGTCGCCGGCATCGCGCCCGCGCAGTTCGCCGAAGGCCGGATCGCTGAACACGACGTCATCGGTGTAACACGCGGCCATGGCGTCGGCATCGAGGTTCTCAAAGGCCTGGTAGAACCGGGTGATCAGCGCGGCGTGGGCTTCACTCATGGGCAAACTCCAAAATATGGACAGATTGCCAGTACGATAATCCGCAAAGTGCGCAAACACTATCGGCATTCGTAAACCGAATACCCGCAGCACACAAAACCTATGTGCGAGCCTGCTCGGTTCCACATTTGAAATCAGCGCATTCAGATTTTTTCGCTTGTGACCTGAACGTACAACGCACGACCGGCCCCCAGGCCGGCGAGGATCGCGCCACAGCCAATGATGCCGAAGATCCAGCCCAGCGCATTCCAGCCGCCGGTCCAGTCATGCACCACACCGACCGCGAACGGCCCCATCGACGCCAGCGTGTAGCCGAAGCCCTGGGACATGCTCGACAGATTCGCCGCTACATGAGCATCCCGCGAGCGCAACACAATCAACGTCAACGCCAGACTGAACGTACCGCCCTGCCCCAGCCCCAGCAGAATCGCCCAGCCCCACAGGCCTTCGATCGGTGCATACAGGCAACCGAACAAACCGCCGAGGGTCAGCGCCATCACCACCACGATGGCCAGACGCTGATCCTTGCCACGGGTCGCCAGCCAGGGCGCGGCCAGCGAACTGGCGAGCTGGATGATCACCGAGCCGGACAGCACCAGGCCGGCCTGAGTCGGTGTCAGCCCACGACCGATGAGGATCGAGGGCAACCAGCCGAAAACGATGTAGGCCAGCGACGATTGCAGGCCCATGTACAAAGTCACCTGCCAGGCCAGCGGGTCACGCAGCAAACCACGCACGCGGTAGGCGACGTTATGCGCACCGTGTTTGCGTCCGACTTGCGGCAACCAGAAGACCGCGGCGACCAGCGCCGGAATGACCCAAAAGCCCAGGCCCATGGTCCAGCTGTGACCCAAATGTTCGCTCAGCGGCACGCTCGAACCTGCCGCCATTGCTGCGCCCAGGCACAAGGCCATGGTGTAGACACCGGTCATGGTGCCGGCGTGTTTGGCGAAGTCGCGTTTGACGATGCCTGGCAGCAAAACGCCGATGATGCCGATGCTGGCGCCGCCCAATACGCTGCCGGCGAACAAGCCGATCTCGCCAAAGTTGCTGCGCAAAATGATCCCGCCAGCCAGTGTCAGCAGAATCCCCAGCACCACCCGTTCTGCACCAAAACGCCGCGCCAGAATCGGTGCCAGCGGTGCAAACAATCCGAGGCAGAGCACCGGCAGCGTGGTCAGCAAACCCGCCTGCGCCGCCGACAGCCCGAGGCTTTTGGAAACATCGCTGAGCAACGGTGCCATGCTCGACAGCGCCGGGCGCAGGTTCAGCGCCACCAGAATCAAGCCCAGCAGCAACAGCCACGGCCGACGTACCAGGGGGTGGCTTTGTTGCACCTGCTCGTCATCGGCCTCGGCGTCGATCAGCAGCTCTTCAAGTTCGGCTGTTCGCTTGGGAGCGGACAGGTTTATTTCGCTTTCAAGATTCATTGATCAACTGCCTCGATATGGCTTTGGCCCGCTCCGGGTCACGTCGCTCGACCGCATCGAGCAATTCGATGTGCAGATCGAACACTTCCTGACGACGCGGGGAGATGTTCAGGGTCTGGCGCAATTGCGCGCCGACGATGCTGGAAAAATAGCGATACAGCTCGCTGAGGGTCGGGTTGTGCGCGGCGTCCACCAGCCGACGATGGAACACCAGATCGCAGGCAATGTAGGTATCGAGATCGCCGTGGTAATGGCTGCCGCTGGTGCCAAGCGCCTCGCGCAATGCGACGAGGTCTTCGTCGCTGCGGCGCAACGCCGCCAGACCAATGGCCTCGACCTCAAGGATGTGCCGGGTTTCCCGGGCCTGCTCCAGTGAGCAGCGCGACAGCGCCTTGAGCGTGTCCATCGGGTCGACCACCGCGCGCAAATAACTGCCGTCGCCCTGACGGATTTCGATCAGCCCGGAAAACGCCAGCACGCGCATGGCTTCACGCACGGTGTTACGACTGATGCCCAGTTCGGCGCACAGCTCAGGTTCGGTGGGCAGACGCTCACCGACCTGCCAGACGCCGCTGTTGATACGCTGGCGAAGCTGATCCAGGGCCTGATCGACCAGGGATCGTTTGATGAGTGGAGAAATATCTGACATAGGATTCGCCATTTCATCCAATCATAGGATGAATTTTCTGACATGTTAGTCAGACCCTTGTGGGACGGCAACCACCTAGGGTCAATCGGAGACACATGGAGCGGCATTTTCGATTGGTGAAATTACCCTTTAAGGGTAATTTTAGGGACAGGGTTTTGCTTTCTTATGGAAAAGAACACACCCCATTACGACGTGGCGGTGATTAAGGCGGATGTCGTGCGACGCGGCAAAGAAGCCTTCACCCGACGCGCGCTGGAGACTGGCAGGGAAATGGGCATGTCATATGAATCAATGACGCATATCGTCTGCTCGCTTGAGCGGCGCATGCTTTACAAATCCATGACGTCCTACGCCAACCATCGCAACTGGCACGACGTTTATCACACCTCGTTTCGTGGTTTGGAGATTTACATCAAAGTGACTTACTGCTCTGGCGGTGGGCCCCCGGGAATCTCCTTCAAGGAGAAAAACACATGAGCAAAAGACCGTGCATCAGTTGCGGCACCGAAGACGGAATGAGTCATTTTCGAAATCGCAGTCTCACCGTCAATTACAAACAGTTTTCGCGGCTCGTGCACACTCTTGCCGGTTGGGAGTGCAGGGCTTGCGGTGAAATCATTTTTGACAACGACAGCGCTGAACGCTACGTGGATGCCGGGGATCGTTTGCTCGAAGACTCCCTTCGACTTATTGGCGCCGAGATGAAACGCATCCGACTTAAGCTTCATCTCACCCAAAGGAACGCGGTGAAGTTGTTATCGGGTGGAGGACACAATGCATTTTCACGCTACGAGCGGGGCGAGCTTTCTCCTCCTCAACCGCTGCTCACCTTGATGCAACTACTGGATCGCCACCCGCATTTGTTGGCCGACGTACAGGCAGTCAATCAAGGTAACGATCTCAAGCAGCTAATGGCTGCGCGTTACCCAGAACACGAACCTGTATTGACCTCCTGACCCCGGACAAAATAAACCCGGAACTCAATCCGGGTTTAATTCAATGCCTGGACTCGATCAATGCAAAATCTGACTCAAGAACAGCTTCGTCCGCTCATTCTGCGGATTATCGAAGAAGTCGTTCGGCGCAGCCTGCTCTACGATCTCGCCCTTGTCCATGAAGATCACGCGATTGGCCACGGTACGGGCGAAGCCCATTTCATGGGTCACGCAGAGCATGGTCATGCCGTCTTCGGCGAGGCCGATCATGGTATCCAGAACTTCTTTCACCATCTCTGGATCGAGCGCCGAGGTCGGTTCGTCGAACAGCATGATTTTCGGCTTCATGCACAGGGCGCGGGCGATCGCCACACGCTGCTGCTGACCGCCGGACAATTGCCCCGGAAATTTATGCGCCTGTTCCGGAATGCGTACGCGCTCCAGATAATGCATGGCGATTTCTTCGGCCTTGCGCTTGGGCATCTTGCGTACCCACATCGGCGCCAGGGTGCAGTTCTGCAAAATGGTCAGGTGCGGGAACAGGTTGAAGTGCTGAAACACCATGCCGACTTCACGGCGGATCGCTTCGATTTGCTTGAGGTCGTTGGTCAGCTCTACGCCATCGACAACAATGCGGCCCTGCTGGTGTTCTTCCAGGCGATTGAGGCAACGAATGGTGGTCGACTTGCCGGAACCCGACGGGCCGCACAGGACGATACGCTCGCCCTGCTTGACGTTGAGGTTGATGTCCTTGAGCACGTGGAACTGGCCGTACCACTTGTTGACGCCCTGCATCTGAATGATGCCTTCAGGGCTCACAGGCTTTTTGCTTGCTTCAGTCATTACACAACTCCTAACGCTTGTGGCCAGTGTCGAGCTTGCGTTCCAGGTGCATGGAATAGCGCGACATACCAAAACAGAAAATCCAGAACACCAGGGCGGCGAACACGTAGCCTTCGGTGGCCATGCCCAGCCATTTTGGATCGGCAGCGGCTTGCTTGACGCTGTTGAGCAGGTCAAAGAGGCCGATGATGATCACAAGGCTGGTGTCCTTGAACAGCGCGATGAAGGTGTTGACGATCCCGGGAATCACCATTTTCAGGGCTTGGGGCAGGATCACCAGGCCCATCGCCCGCCAATAACCGAGGCCCATCGCCGAAGCGGCTTCGTACTGACCTTTGGGGATCGCTTGCAGACCGCCGCGCACCACTTCAGCGACATAGGCTGACTGGAACAGGATCACGCCGATCAGCGCCCGCAGCAGCTTGTCGAAGTTCATGCCTTCAGGCAGGAACAGCGGCAGCATCACCGAAGACATGAACAGCACCGTGATCAACGGCACGCCGCGCCAGAACTCGATGAAGGTCACGCAGACCACACGAATCGCCGGCATGTTCGAACGACGGCCCAGTGCCAGAATGATCCCCAGTGGCAACGCACCGGCAATACCGACGGTGGCGATCACCAACGTCAGCATCAGACCACCCCATTTAGGCGTCGGGACGTTGATCAGGCCGAAGAGTCCGCCGTGCAGCAGAAAGTAGGCAATGATCGGGTACAACACCAGAAAGCTCAGCCCGTACACCGCTTTACGCGGAAAACGCGAGATGAACAGCGGTGCCGCGCCAATGACCGCCAGCCATACGGTCAGATCCACCCGCCAGCGCAAGGCCGTCGGGTAATAGCCATACATGAACTGGCCAAAACGCTGCTGAATGAACACCCAGCAGGCGCCGTCCTTGGTGCAATCGGCGCGAGTGGTGCCGACCCAATTGGCATCGAGAATCGCCCAACTGAGAATCGGAGGAACCACCAGATAGATCAGATAGAACGCAAACAGGGTCAGCAGGGTGTTGAGCCAGCTGGAGAACATGTTCGCGCGCATCCATGCAATCACACCGATGCTACTGCTCGGTGGAGGCATGTCGGGTTTGAAAGTATGAGTACTCATGCGCTTTTCCTTACCGCTCGATCAGCGCAATGCGCTTGTTGTACCAGTTCATCAGCAGGGAAATGCTGATACTGATCGCCAGGTAGACGCTCATGGTGATGGCAATGACTTCGATCGCCTGACCGGTCTGGTTGAGCACGGTGCCGGCGAACAGCGAAACCATTTCCGGATAACCGATACCGGCCGCCAGCGAAGAGTTCTTCGCCAGGTTCAGGTATTGGCTGGTCAGCGGTGGAATGATCACGCGCAAAGCCTGCGGGATAATCACCTTGCGCAGGGTTGGGCCGTTTCGCAAACCCAGAGAGTGCGCCGCTTCGGTTTGCCCGTGGCTGACAGAGGCGATACCCGACCGCACGATCTCGGCAATAAAGGCCGCCGTGTAGACCGTCAGGGCCAGGGTCAAGGCCAGCAGTTCCGGAATAAGCACCCAGCCATCGACAAAGTTGAAACCTTGCAGGTGGGGGAATTCCCAACGCAGCGGCGCGCCGAAGATCAGTGCGCACAACGCAGGAATCACAAAGAACAGCGCCACCCCGGCCCAGAACTTGTGGAACGGCACACCGGTTGCTTCAAAGCGCTTGTTGGCCCAGCGGCACATCAGCACAACAGCAACGATGGCCACGACGACGCTGACCACAAACGGCCAGAACCCGTCCGCCGCCAACGCCGCGGGCATATTCAAGCCGCGACTGCTGACAAAGAAGGTGTCACCGAAGTTATGACTGTTGCGCGGCCCTGGCATGGTCAGAAACACCGCGAAGTACCAGAACAGGATTTGCAGCAGCGGTGGGATGTTACGGAAAACCTCAACGTAAACTGTCGCCAGCTTGTTGATGATCCAGTTCTTGGACAGCCGCGACACACCGATGATGAAGCCCAGGATTGTCGCCAGGATCACGCCGATGATGGTCACCAGCAAGGTGTTGAGCAGGCCGATGACAAAGACCCGGGCATAGCTGTCCGATTCTGTGTAGTCGATCAGGTGTTGTGCGATGCCGAACCCGGCACTGCGTTCCAGAAAGCTGAAACCGGAAGTAATGCCCCGGTGTTGAAGGTTGGTTTGCGTGTTATCGAACAGATACCAACCCATACTGACCACCGCGATAACCGTGATGATCTGAAACAGCCACGCACGCACACGTGGATCGCTGAGGCTGAACCTCTGCTTTGGTGCGCCGATTGAATTTTGCATGAAGTGCCCCGCAAAGAATGGAACAGAACATCACCCGGTGGTTGGCCCACCGGGTGATAGAACCATCAGCGCACTGGTGGTGCGTATTGAATGCCGCCGTTGGTCCACAGGGCGTTCAGGCCGCGGTCGATTTCCAGCGGAGTGCTCTTGCCGAGGTTTTTCTCGAAGATCTCGCCGTAGTTACCGACTTGCTTGACGATTTGCACGACCCAGTCTTTGGGCAGTTTCAGGTCTTTGCCGTATTCACCGTCAGCGCCCAGCAGACGGGCAACGTCCGGGTTCTTGGTGGATTTGGCTTCGGCTTCAACGTTTTTCGAAGTGATGCCGGCCTCTTCAGCGTTGAGCATTGCATAGCCAACCCAACGAACGATGGCCAGCCACTCGTCGTCGCCGTTACGCACGACCGGACCCAGAGGCTCTTTGGAAATGGTTTCCGGCAGAACTACGTAATCCTTCGGCGAGGCCAGCTTGGTGCGTTGTGCATACAGCTGCGACTTGTCGGAAGTCAGCACGTCGCAACGACCGGATTCCAGCGATTTGGCGCTTTCATCGGAGGTGTCGAAAGTGATCGGGGTGTACTTCAGGCCATTGCCACGGAAGTAATCGGAAACGTTCAATTCGGTGGTGGTACCGGCTTGAATACAGATGGTCGCACCGTCCAGTTCCTTGGCACTTTTCACGCCCAGCTTCTTGTTAACCAGGAAGCCGACACCGTCGTAATAAGTGATGAAACCAGGAAACTTCAAGCCCATGCCGGCATCACGCGAGCTGGTCATGGTGGTGTTGCGCGACAGAACGTCGATCTCGCCGGATTGCAGCGCGGTGAAGCGCTCCTTGGCATTCAACTGGCTGAACTTGACCTTGGTCGCGTCGCCGAAAACAGCAGCGGCCACAGCGCGGCAGACGTCAGCGTCGATCCCGAGGATCTTGCCGGTAGAGTCCGGCACCGAGAAGCCCGGCAGACCGTCACTCACGCCACACTGCACGAAACCTTTCTTCTGCACGGCATCCAGCGTTGCACCCGCCTGAGCGAACCCGCTGACGCCGAGAACCGTTGCTGCAGTCACGATCGCCAGAGTGGATTTCAACATCTTCATTCAAACCTCCAGTTTTGCTCTTGTTGTGTCGGAGCTTGAGTCCTGTCGCACCCTTTTGAGGCGTTGTTGACCCGTGTTGGCTTTTTTGGGGTCAACCGACGTATGACCTTCGCTATGAGTCTAGTAGGAGAAAATCCACATCATGGACAACTCACTTCTCACCAGTCGGCCGAACGGGCTGTAGCCCTTTCACGTTCGCTAAGCCCGAAGCGGCCATTGGCGAACATCCATCACCGGATTCTTTGCTATCCCGTCATCAGGCGTTCACTGATAGTGTTACCGCCAGGCGCGAGATCGATTGCACGACTACCTCAAAGCAAAGCCCGTACCACACCGGCCGCTGAAGCGATTGAGCGACAGGTCAATAGCAAAACTTGCAGCCTTGCGACATATTCTTAACAGATAAACCGGGCGCGCACGCAAATCGCGCACTCAATGAGAGCGCCCGCACACAATTGGAGCAGCCATGACCGAGCCCTTGATTCTTCAGCCTGTTAAGCCCGCAGACGCCTGCGTGATCTGGCTGCACGGCCTCGGCGCCGATCGCTATGACTTCCTGCCGGTGGCTGAAGCGTTGCAGGAAAGCCTCTTGAGCACGCGTTTCGTGCTGCCTCAGGCGCCGACCCGGCCCGTTACCATTAATGGTGGATATGCCATGCCGAGCTGGTACGACATCAAAGCCATGAGCCCGGCGCGAGCGATCGACCGCGATGAACTGGAAGCCTCTGCCGAACGCATCATCGAACTGATAGAAAGCGAGCGAGCCAGCGGAATAGACGCCTCGCGAATTTTTCTTGCCGGTTTTTCCCAGGGCGGCGCCGTGGTTTTACACACCGCGTTTTTGAAATGGCAGGGCCCATTGGGCGGGGTGCTGGCGCTGTCGACGTATGCGCCAACGTTCAGCGATGCACTGGAGTTGTCCGCCAGCCAGCAGCGCATCCCGGCGCTTTGCCTGCACGGTCAATTCGACGGTGTGGTGCAGAACTCGATGGGGCGTAGCGCATTTGAGTATTTAAAGCAGCATGGTGTCACCGTGACATGGCAGGAATACCCAATGGAGCACGAAGTGTTACCCGAAGAAATTCGCGACATCGGCGTCTGGTTGAGCGAGCGCCTGCGCTGATTTTGCGCGCAAGCCCTGCCCTTTGATCATCCCACTACGCCGCGCCCGATTCTTGCATTACACTGGCCGGCGTACATTCCTTAACCAATTGATGAGATGACCGTGCTCAAAGCACTCAAGAAAATGTTCGGTAAAAGCGAGGCTGAGCAGCTCGCGCCAGTTCCCAGTGCGCCCTCGAGCGCCCCCGGTCATCGCACCGATGTGCCTGCGGTCGACCGCCAGGCTTTTGTAGCGCCACCCAAGCAAGTGCCAAAACCTGCCCCGACCGTACCCGTTGTCGCAACGCCGGCAATGAGCGAAGCGCCAAAACCGGCCAGAGCGCGTCGCGAGCCCAAGCCCAAGGCACCGGTCATCCCTTGGAAACTCGAAGACTTCGTCGTCGAGCCTCAGGAAGGCAAAACCCGCTTCCACGATTTCAAGCTGTCCCCGGAACTGATGCACGCCATCCAGGACCTGGGCTTCCCGTATTGCACGCCGATTCAGGCGCAAGTGCTGGGCTTCACCCTCGCCGGCAAAGACGCCATCGGTCGCGCCCAGACCGGCACCGGCAAGACGGCCGCGTTTTTGATCTCGATCATCACTCAGCTGTTGCAGACGCCGCCGCCGAAAGAGCGCTACATGGGCGAACCCCGCGCGCTGATCATCGCGCCGACCCGCGAGCTGGTGGTGCAGATCGCCAAGGACGCCGCCGACCTGACCAAATACACCGGTCTGAACGTGATGACGTTTGTGGGCGGCATGGATTTCGACAAGCAACTCAAACACCTCGAAGCGCGCCATTGCGACATTCTCGTCGCCACACCGGGCCGTCTGCTTGACTTCAACCAGCGCGGCGACGTGCACCTGGACATGGTCGAAGTGATGGTGCTGGACGAAGCCGACCGCATGCTCGACATGGGCTTCATCCCGCAAGTACGCCAGATCATTCGCCAGACGCCACCGAAAAGCGAACGCCAGACGCTGCTGTTCTCCGCGACCTTCACCGAAGACGTGATGAACCTGGCCAAGCAGTGGACCACCGACCCGTCCATCGTCGAGATCGAGTCGCAGAACGTCGCCAACGAAAACGTCGAACAGCACATTTATGCCGTGGCCGGCGCCGACAAGTACAAACTGCTCTTCAACCTGGTCAACGATAACGGCTGGGAACGCGTGATCGTGTTCGCCAACCGCAAGGACGAAGTACGCCGCATCGAAGAACGCCTGGTGCGTGATGGCATCAACGCCGCGCAACTGTCCGGCGACGTGCCGCAGCACAAACGCATCAAGACGCTGGAAGGCTTTCGCGAAGGCAAGATTCGCGTGCTGGTGGCCACCGATGTTGCCGGTCGCGGCATCCACATCGACGGTATCAGCCATGTGATCAACTTCACCCTGCCGGAAGTGCCGGACGACTACGTGCACCGCATCGGCCGTACCGGTCGTGCTGGCGCCGATGGTGTGTCGATCAGCTTCGCCGGCGAGGACGACTCCTATCAATTGCCGTCCATCGAAGAAAAACTGGGCCGCAAGATCAGTTGTGAAACGCCGCCAACGCATCTGTTGCGCGCCGTTGAGCGCAAGCGTCCACAGTAAGCGACGCCATAAAAGAAGCGCAGCCGGTAACGGACTGCGCTTTTTTTTCGCCTGATTTTTTTCAACAGGCGCTTGCTAGGCAGAACTAAAAGTCCATAATGGACAAATTAGTTTAACTCTTGTCTCCGGAGCCAGATATGTCCAGTACGCCTTACGTGATCGACCAAGCCCAGGCTCAGGAACTGCTGGCCCGCATCGATGTACCGCAGATTCTGCGCAAGCTGTTCCGCGATCTCGCTGCTGGCCATGCGGTGCAACCGGCCCAGCAACGGGTGGAATTCGCGCAGGGCGCCGGAGACTTCATCAACTATCTGGGCGTGCTGGCCGAGGACGGTGTGTACGGCGTGAAGACGTCGCCGTACATCGTCCACGAGCAAGGGCCGCTGGTCACGGCGTGGACGCTGCTGATGTCGATGAAAACCGGTCAACCGTTGCTGCTTTGCGATGCCGGTCAACTGACCACCGCACGCACGGCCGCGACCACCGCTGTCGCCGTCGATGCGCTCGCCCCGCTGGATGCGCGGCGTCTGGCGATTATCGGCAGCGGTAAGGTCGCCCAGGCGCATCTGCATGACGTCAAATCGTTGCGCGACTGGCAGAGTATCAGCCTTTACTCGCCGAGCCTGCGTGAAGATCCTGAAACACAGGCCGTGTTGAAAGCCCTTGCCCCAAGCCTGAAGATCGCCGACAACCGTGAAGCCGCCATCGCCGATGCGGACGTGATCATGCTGTGCACCTCGTCCGCAGGCCCCGTGATCGACCCGGCAACCTTGAGCAAACCGGCGCTGATCACCTCGATCAGCACCAACGCCCCGCGCGCCCATGAAATACCGCCGCAGAGCCTCAACGACATGCAGGTGTTCTGCGACTATCGACTGACCACGCCAGACTCGGCGGGTGAGATGTTGATTGCCGCTGAACAGCATGGCTGGGACAAGGATTCGATCATCGGCGATCTGGCAGATCTGCTGAGTGGAAAAGTGCAGCGCCCCGGTTACGAACGTCACGTATTTTTCCGTTCAATCGGCCTGGGTCTGGAAGATATCGCCGTGGCCAATGCGGTTTACCACCTGCAGCACTGACACCTCGCCTCTCCGTGGGAGCGGGCTTGCTCGCGCCCACAGGGAAATCGTCGAACTTCCCGATATTGCGCCTTACTGGAGACATTCATGAGCCAGGCAGATTTCATCATCATCGGCGGCGGGATTGCCGGCGCCTCCACCGGTTTCTGGCTATCGCCGCATGCCAAAGTGATTGTGCTGGAACGTGAATCGCACCCGGCCTATCACTCCACCGGACGCTCCGCGGCGCTGTTCACCGCCGCTTACGGCACGCCGCAAGTACGCGCTCTGACGCAAGCCAGCCGCGCATTCTTCGACCACCCGCCCGCCGGTTTCTGCGAGCACCCATTGCTCACGCCACGCGGCGAAATGACCGTGGATTTCACCGGTGACGCCGCCGAACTGAGCAACCAGTACCTGAGCGCAAAAGCGACAGTGCCGCAGATGCAACTGCTCAGCGCCGACGAAGCGTGTGCACGGCTGCCGATCCTGCGCCGAGAAAAAGTCCACGGCGCGATCTACGATCCGAGCGCCAGCGACATTGATACTGACGCATTGCATCAGGGCTATCTGCGCGGTATCCGCCGGAACAATGGCGAAGTGCACACCGATTGCGAAGTGCTCAGTCTGAACCGCGATGCCGATGGCCTCTGGCAAGTGCAAACCCAGGATCAGACGTTCAGCGCGCCAGTGATCATCAACGCCGCCGGTGCCTGGGCCGACAAGATCGGCGAACTGGCCGGGGCAAAACCGCTGGGCCTGCAACCGAAGCGCCGCGCCGCGTTCATCTTTGCCGGTCCCGAAGGCGTCGACATTCATCACTGGCCCATGCTGGTCAGCCTCGACGAATCCTTCTACATGAAACCCGACGCCGGGATGTTTCTCGGCTCGCCAGCCAATGCCGACCCGGTCGAACCCCACGATGTACAGCCGGAAGAACTGGACATTGCCATGGGCATCTACCAGATCGAAGAAGCGACCACCCTGACCATCCGCCGACCGACCCGCACCTGGGCCGGACTGCGCAGCTTCGTCGCCGACGGCGACCTGATCAGTGGCTTCGATCAGCAAGTACCAGGGCTGTTCTGGGTCGCGGCGCAAGGCGGTTACGGCATTCAGACTTCACCGGCGATGGGTCAGGCCAGTGCGGCGCTGGTGCGCGGTCAGCCACTGCCTGAGCATCTGCACCAGTTCGGTCTGAGCAGCGCCATGCTCTCCCCTGCCCGGCTGTCTGAGCAACACCCCGGATGACGCGCTCCACCGATTCCGGCAAACTCGCAGCGCCTCCTGTTTACGGGGGCGCTGACGCTGCCTGGAGCTCCACTGTCATGACCGCCAACGAACTCGATCCGGCACTGGATAACTTCCGCGCCATCGCCGACGCCATCGCCACCCTGTTCTTCCCGCACGCCGAAGTGGTGCTGCACGACCTGCGCACGCAGAAAGTCGACTACATCGCCAACAACCTGTCGAAACGGGAAATCGGCGACGATTCATCACTGGAGGACATGCTCAGCGAGGAGGTCAGCGAGCGCAATATTGGCCCGTACGAAAAGTTGAATTGGGACGGTCAAAAAATTCGCAGCCTGAGTACCGTGCTGCGTGACAGCGAAGGCCATCCGCAGGCGGTGCTGTGCATCAATCTGAATATTTCGTTGTTCGAGAACGCCAAGGCCGCGCTGGACCTGTTTCTGTCGCCGAGCAAACTGATCCCGCAACCAGACTCATTGTTTCGCGATGACTGGCAGGAGCGCATCAACACCTTCCTGCACGCCTGGCTGCGCGAACGGCAACTGAGCCTGAATCTGCTGACCCGCGATCACAAGCGAGAACTGGTGCTGGCACTGCACGCCGAAGGCGCGTTCAAGGGCAAGAGCGCCTCGAACTACGTGGCCAATGTGCTGAACATGGGGCGGGCGACGGTGTACAAGCATTTGAAGGAATTGAAGGGCTAAAGATTTGCAGAGACCGTAGCGGCCTTTTCGCGAGCAAGCTTGCCCCCACAGTGACCGAGCCGTACACAGGTTTCATGTACGACGCCATCACTGTGGGAGGCGGCTTGCTCCCGAAGGCGGATGATCAGTCGCCGTAGATATCGGACTTGAAATACTTCTCGGAAATCTTCTGATATTCGCCACTGGCGCGAATCCCGTCGATCGCGCTGTTCAACTCGCTGACCAATTCCTTATTGCCCTTGCGCACCGCAATCCCCGCGCCTTCGCCGACGTACTTCGGATCCTTCAACTCAGGCCCGACAAACGCATACCCCTTGCCACGCGGCATCGACAGAAAGTCATTCAGTGGAATGGTGTCAGCAAAAATCGCATCGAGGCGCCCGGCCGCCAGGTCCATGTAGGTTTCTTCGTTGTTGCTGTAGCGCTTGACGTTGATGCCCTTGGGTTCAAACACCTCGGTCGCGTAACGGTCGGTGGTGGTTGCGCGCTGCACGCCGACGTTTTTGCCCTTGAGGCTGGCGTACTGGTCATCGACCGTGGCGCCTTCCTTCATCACCAGACGCGATGACGTGAAGTAGTACTTGTGGCTGAAATCCACCGATTTTTTGCGATCTTCGTTAATGGTCATGGACGACAGCGCCATGTCGATTTTCTTCACCTTCAGGGAAGGAATCAGACCGTCGAACTCACCTTCGACCCACACGCACTTGGCCTTCATCTGCGCACACAGGGCGTTACCGATGTCGTAGTCGAAACCAACGATTTCACCTTTGTCGGTTTTCGAGGCGAAGGGCGGGTAAGCGGCTTCGATGCCGATGCGCAGGGTTTTCTCGGCAGCGAATACGTTGCTGCACGCCAGCAGGCTGAACGCCAGACCGGTGATGAGGGGGAGCTTCTTCATATTCGTTCTCTCGCGGGTTGTTGTTGGTTTGGCAAGACAGAAGAAAGAATTGAAACAGGGGAATGCCTTTTTTGTACTTATAATTCCATACTGGACTTTAATGTATACATCGTCAATCGGGTGTGCGCAGATCGTAGCGGCCGGTGGTCGGGTGATTCAGGATGTTTATACGGTGAGACTGAGGGCCTTTTCGCGAGCAAGCCCGCTCCCACAAAGGAACGCATTCCAATGTGGGAGCGGGCTTGCTCGCGAAGACTGACTTGAGGGTGACGCCGGTTTTAAACCTTCCAGCGATCTGCGGCGGCATGATCGCTGTCACGCCCCTCAACCCAACGTGGTCCGTCGCTGGTGTTTTCTTTCTTCCAGAACGGCGCACGGGTTTTGAGGTAGTCCATGACAAAGGCGCAAGCATCGAACGCGGCTTCACGGTGGGCGCTGGCGGCGCCGACGAACACAATCGGTTCACCCGGTTCCAGAGCACCAATGCGGTGCAGCACCTCCAGCTTCAACAACGGCCAGCGCTGTTCGGCTTCGACGGCAATTTTGCCAAGGGCCTTTTCGGTCATGCCCGGATAGTGTTCGAGGAACATCCCCGCTACATCCAGCCCATCATTGAAGTCGCGCACGTAGCCGACAAAACTCACCACGGCCCCGACCCCGACATTGGCCGCGTGCATCGCATTGACTTCAGCGCCCGGATCGAACGGCGTGGCCTGCACGCGAATCGCCATGGTTCAGCCTCCGGTCACGGTGGGAAAGAACGCCACTTCGTCACCCTCGGCCACCGGTTCGTCGAGCTGGCAGAGGTCTTCGTTGCGCGCACACATGAGGTTCTGCTCGCCCAGCACGTCGGCGCCGTCACGCTGGACCAACAACGCACGCACGTCATCGATCGTGGCGAAATCACCTTCGACCTGCAGTGAGTCCATACCCAGCGCTTCACGGTATCGGGCAAAAAACTTTACGGTCAGGTTCATGGCTGCTCCGCCTGGAAATGCCCGCTCTTGCCGCCGACTTTCTCCAGCAAGCGCACGCTTTCGATGGTCATGCCGCGATCCACGGCTTTACACATGTCGTAGATGGTCAGGGCGGCGACGCTGGCAGCGGTCAGCGCTTCCATCTCCACACCGGTCTGGCCCGAGAGCTTGCATCGGGCAACGATACGCACGGCGTCATCGCCCTCAGCGCTGAGCTCGACTTTGACGCCGGTCAGCATCAGCGGGTGGCAAAGGGGAATCAGATCGCTGGTCTTCTTCGCTGCCTGAATGCCGGCAATACGCGCCACGGCGAACACATCACCCTTGGGATGGCCGCCGCTGACGATCATTTGCAGGGTTTCGGGGAGCATGCGCACCAGCGCTTGGGCCGTCGCTTCACGGAACGTCACGGCTTTTTCAGTGACGTCGACCATGTTGGCGCGACCTTGGGAATCGAGATGAGTCAGCACGGGATTACTCCTGATCAGGAGCGGGGATTGTAAACCTGCGAGTCAAATTTCCGCGAGTTTGATTACAGCCACACCGCAAATCTACTGAGGGAGCGGGCTTGCTCGCGAAAGCGCAGTGTCAGTCACCAGTAATATGACCTGAGACACTGCCTTCGCGAGCAAGCCCCACATTTGGTTTTGTGTTTACCCATAAAAAACCGGGCGGCTGTTGGGCCGCCCGGTTTTGTTTGCGGGGTTACAGGTGCGATTCGGCGTATTCGGCCAGGATCGAGCGAGGCACCCCTTGCAGGGTGATGTGCACTCCGTTGGGGAAGTCTTTGAAGCGTTCGGTCAGGTACGTCAGCCCGGAGCTGGTCGCGGACAGGTAAGGGGTGTCGATCTGCGCCAGGTTGCCCAGGCACACCACTTTGGAGCCGGCGCCAGCCCGGGTGATGATGGTTTTCATCTGGTGCGGCGTGAGGTTCTGGCATTCGTCGATCAGGATCAGGCTTTGCTGGAAGCTGCGACCGCGAATGTAGTTAAGCGATTTGAATTGCAGCGGCACTTTGCTGAGGATGTAGTCGACGCTGCCATGGGTGTTTTCGTCATCCATGTGCAAGGCTTCGAGGTTGTCGGTGATGGCACCCAGCCAAGGCTCCATTTTTTCCGCTTCGGTGCCGGGCAGGAAGCCGATTTCCTGATCCAGCCCTTGTACGCTGCGGGTCGCGATAATGCGGCGATAGCGCTTGCTGACCATGGTCTGCTCGATCGCAGCCGCCAGCGCCAGAATGGTTTTACCCGAACCGGCAGCCCCGGACAGGTTGACCAGATGGATGTCCGGGTCCAGCAGCGCGTACAGCGCCAGACTCTGATAGATGTCCCGTGGCTTGAGCCCCCAAGCCTCTTGATGGAGCAGCGGTTCCTGATGCAGGTCGAGGATCAGCAGCTTGTCTTCTTCGATCTCCTTGATCCAGCCGACAAAGCCCTGTTCGTCAATGATGAACTCGTTGATGTGGACCGCCGGCAGGTTGTCGATCAGTTGCACCTGATGCCAGGTGCGGCCGTGGTCCTGGCGGGTGTCGACCTTGCTCACGCGGTCCCAGAAAGAGCCGGTCATGTTGTGATAGCCGTTGGGCAGCAGGGAGACGTCATCGACCAGTTGGTCGGTGCTGTAGTCTTCGGCGGCAATGCCGCAGGCGCGCGCCTTGAGGCGCATGTTGATGTCTTTGGTGACCAGCACCACAGGTTTTTTCGGATCGCGCGCGTGCAGGTCGATCAACTGGTTGATGATTTTGTTGTCGTTCAGGTGCTCGGGCAGAATCAGATGCGGCTCGGCGTGCTTGCTCATCAAAATTGACAGCAAGCCCTTCGGCCCGCCCTTGCCGCGCTGGATCGGCACACCCAGTTCAACGTCTTCAGGGGACGCATCGCCCAGGGTCTTGTCGATCAGCCGGATGGCCTGACGGCATTCGGCGGCCACGCTGTGATGCCCGCTCTTGAGCTTGTCGAGCTCTTCCAGCACGGTCATCGGGATGGCGACGTGATGTTCTTCAAAGTTAAGCAGGGCGTTTGGATCGTGAATCAATACGTTGGTATCGAGTACATAAAGGATTGGCTGGTTGGAAGAAGGGCTACGTCCGTGATCATCCATACTCGGTCACCTTTGTGGGAGCCATTCGACGCAATACCTGGGCGGTGCTGCGCCTCGAAGTGACTACCGAATTCATCTGCGAAGCTCTCGGTGAGGAGCAGATGAACTGCACACAAAATGGGTCTTGGAAGACGCCACCTGTGTTGCAGGTTTCGGCGGTCTGTCTTCGTAATACTCCAAAACCCATGACATAAAAAAGCACTTTGACGGTTTTTTTAAGTTTATTTTGCAAAGTGACGAAAAGCCCTTGGCGGACTCTGTCGACACCGTTAGAGTCGGAAGTCCGCCTGCATCGATTCCTCGAAAAAAACCACCTCTAGCCCAATGTTTCCGGGCTTTTTCCGTTTTTCAGCGAAACCCGTCCTGGCAGTCTTCCCAACCAATGCCGCTTTGCGCGGTTTGCGTGATCAGCCACGGTAGCGAGGTCTTCACTGCATCCTGTTTCATGTTGAAATTGATCACCCCGTGCCGCCACAACAACATCAGGGTAAGCACTCGCTGCGCGCTTGGATTGCCCTTGAGCTTGCCCGCACCGTCCTGGGCATCGATGTCCCACAGCGCCACGTGCAGGCCCTGGGTATTGAAGAACCCTTGTGCGTCGCTGCGGCGCTGACCTTCCGGTGGACGGAACAGCGGCACGTAGTTTTCCGGCAACTTGTTCCTCACCAGATCGGCGCTGCGGCGCACCGAATCCTGCCAGTCCTGCCAGTAGCTATGGGAGCGGAACTCCCAACCCTGCACGCCTACGCACTGTTGAGAGAACGCCGCTTGCAGGCTGCTCACCGAACGATCGGCCAGCCGCGCCTGGATATCCTTGCCGAGCATGAAGAAAGTACCGCTCAAGTTTGCCTTGCGCAGGTACTCGGTGAGCCAGTCGGTGTTGTCCGGTTGCACATTGGCAGCGCTGTCGAACGTCAGCAGAAACAGCCGGTCGTGCATCTCGTCGCCATTACGCTCGTAGTCGCCAAAACGATCGAATTCATTGCTGGTCTGCGGTGACAGCGCAGCCTTGCGCATCAACTCGTTCAGATACTGCAAATGGAAGATCCGGCTCGGCTCTGCCCACTGGGTGTAAAAACTGTCGTCACTGACCACAAACTTGGCGGCCTGCTCGCGCAACGTCGGCAAGTCCTCAACGAGGAAGCAGAACGAGGCATCCTGATCGCAGCTTTGCTGGGCGTAGTTATAGCTGCTCAGCAAGCGCTGCCAGAGACGCTGGCGCAGGCTGTTGATCGCGTCGATATTGACTGTACGCAGCCCCAGGCGCTGAGCCAGTGCAGCTTCGCCCATGGACTCGGTGCCGAGCAAACCGCGAGCGAACATAAGGATTTCCGCACGCGAAGCGACATCGAACAGGGTCGGGCTGGTCAGTTGCTCAGGCCAAGTGCTGCGATCCAGCGTCGCCACATCGCCCGGCGCCGCGACGGCACCGAAGCTCAATAGCCACGCGGTGAATAAAAGAACAATGCGCAAAGAGGTGTCTCCATAACAAAACCCGCGCGGCACTATAGCTGATCCCGCCCGACTTCCCGCACTCCCCCATCCCCTTCGCAAGCAAGCCCGCTCCCACCGGGGTTACGCTGCAGGCCGTCGATCACCTATGGACTTGATAGCTGGAGTCATCCGCTCCAACCCCCTAGAATCGCCCCCACGATTAAAGGAGACGACTTCATGCTGATGGTGATTTCCCCCGCCAAGACCCTCGACTACGAAACACCGCCGGCGACCCAGCGCTTTACCCAGCCGCAATACCTCGACCACTCCCAGGAGCTGATCCAGCAGTTGCGCGAACTGAGCCCGGCGCAGATCAGCGAACTGATGCACGTTTCCGACAAGATCGGCGGCCTCAACGCCGCGCGTTTCGGCAGCTGGACGCCCGCCTTCACCGCGGAAAACGCCAAGCAAGCCCTGCTCGCGTTCAAGGGTGACGTGTACACCGGTCTCGACGCGCAGTCCTTCAGCGAAGCCCAGTTCGACTACGCGCAAAAGCACCTGCGCATGCTCTCCGGCCTTTATGGCCTGCTGCGTCCACTGGACCTGATGCAACCGTATCGCCTGGAAATGGGCACCAAACTGGCCAACGCCCGTGGCAAGGATCTGTACGCCTTTTGGGGCACGCGCATCAGCGAATGGCTGAACCAGGCGCTCGCAGATCAGGGCGACGACGTGCTGCTCAACCTGGCCTCCAACGAGTACTTCTCGGCGGTCAAACGCAGCGCCCTGAACGCGCGGATCATCAACACCGAGTTCAAGGACCAGAAGAACGGCCAGTACAAGATCATCAGCTTCTACGCGAAAAAGGCCCGAGGCCTGATGAGCCGTTTCGTGATCCAGGAAAAAATCAACGACCCAGCCCTGCTCAAGCAATTCGATGTGCAGGGTTATCGCTACAGTACCGAGCAATCGAAACCGGACACGCTGGTGTTCTTGCGCGACCACGCCCCCGAATAAAGCATGCTCAATGCACGACGCTTTCTATAAAGAGTCGTGCATTGAGCACGATGTCAAAAATCCCTCCCTCGATATCGCCATTTTAATGGCGCCATAAAATCAACACCCTCTTTTCTAATATTAGTTTCACTCGACACTCTTCATTTTTTTCAGTAGTGGCACCTGAATTTTTTCACGGTAGTGGCACAAAACTATCTAACGTGATTATTCGCCTGTTAATAAAGGTCGAAAACGAAAGTGCTATCAAATTGAGATTAGTGCCATCTTTGACAATATTTCAAGAAATTTCAGATTTCGCGATGAGCGGGCTGGAACTATGTCCAAATGCATAGCTCATACCACCGGTAACGATTCTCGCCGAGTTTGTACGAGATAACTTACGCCAGGCAGATAGCCATGTAACCAAGTTGTCACAGCAACTTGCCTAGATGACTAACTAGTCTGAAAGCAACTTGATGGACAGGAGATAAGCACCATTAACATCCCCTGCAAGGCCATGGCCGCGCCCCTGTAAACGTGCTCGTCTGAGCACCCAACCGCTTGATACACAAGGCTTAAACCTGAGATCAAGCGCGTAAAAACGACTGTACCAAGATCTTCAAACATGAAGATTGGCTGCAAAACAGGGCACGTCATAACAACAAGGCCTGGTTGCGCACATCTTGAGTGCACTTATTTAGACACTCGAAACTTAGTATGCCTGCACACGGCATTGTGGCGCCTGTATGCCGCACTTTCGAGTGCACTAATGAACGCTGAACACCATTAACTCCGGCCCTCTAACGGCCTGATATATACAGAGGTAATTGCGATGCGCATCAGCATATTTGGTTTGGGTTACGTTGGCGCAGTGTGTGCCGGTTGCCTGTCTGCACGGGGCCATGACGTGGTTGGCGTCGATGTTGCCAAAGACAAGATCGACATGATCAACGCCGGCAAATCGCCGATTGTTGAACCGGGCCTGGGCGAACTTCTGGCACAGGGTGTCCAGACCGGTCGTCTGCGTGGCACGACCAACTTCGCCGAGGCGATTCGTGACACCGATCTGTCGATGATTTGCGTCGGCACGCCGAGCAAGAAGAACGGCGATCTGGAACTGAACTACATCGAAGCGGTGTGCCGCGAGATCGGTTTTGTCCTGCGAGAAAAAACCACCCGCCACACCATCGTCGTTCGCAGCACCGTGCTACCAGGCACCGTCGCCAACGTGGTGATCCCGATCCTGGAAGACTGCTCCGGCAAGAAGGCCGGCGTTGATTTCGGCGTCGCGGTCAACCCGGAATTCCTGCGTGAATCCACCGCCATCGCCGACTACGACCTGCCACCGATGACCGTCATCGGCGAGTTCGACAAGGCTTCGGGCGACGTTCTGCAAGCGCTGTATGAAGAACTCGACGCGCCAATCATCCGCAAGGACATCGCCGTCGCCGAGATGATCAAGTACACCTGCAACGTCTGGCACGCGACCAAAGTGACCTTCGCCAACGAGATCGGCAACATCGCCAAAGCCGTCGGCGTCGATGGCCGTGAAGTGATGGAGGTGGTCTGCCAGGACAAGACCCTCAACCTGTCCCAGTACTACATGCGTCCGGGCTTCGCGTTCGGCGGCTCGTGCCTGCCCAAAGACGTGCGTGCCCTGACCTACCGCGCCGGCTCCCTGGACGTCGAAGCGCCGCTGCTCAACTCGCTGATGCGCAGCAACGAATCGCAAGTGCAGAACGCCTTCGACATCGTTGAAAGCCATGACAAACGCAAAGTCGCCCTGCTCGGTTTGAGCTTCAAGGCCGGCACCGATGACCTGCGCGAAAGCCCGCTGGTTGAGCTGGCTGAAATGCTGATCGGCAAGGGTTACGACCTGAGCATCTACGACAGCAACGTCGAGTACGCCCGTGTTCACGGCGCGAACAAGGACTACATCGAATCGAAGATTCCGCATGTGTCGTCCCTGCTCAACGCGGACTTCGACTCGGTCATCGATAACTCCGACGTGATCATCCTCGGCAACCGCGACGAGAAATTCCGTTCGCTGGCCCAGCAAGCACCGCACGGCAAACAGGTCATCGATCTGGTCGGTTTCATGGCCAAAGCCACCGACGCCGGCACGCGCACCGAAGGCATTTGCTGGTAACGCAGCCCTAAGCGAAAAGCCTCGAGCTGCGGCTTACAGCTCGAGGCTTGCAGCTCGAAGCCTCCAATACCTTCGGATGACGTTGATGACCAAGCTCAAACATTTTTTTCTGCAATCCGCCGGCTGGCTTTTCTATTTGAGTCTGCTGATGGGCCTGGCCTTGATGCTGCCCGCGTCCACATTCGACTCCGAGTCGAAGGACTTCATTTTCCTGATTGGCGCCGTGGGTATCTGGCGCTACTCGATGGGTGCAACGCACTTTGTGCGCGGCATGATTTTTCTCTACATCGTTTATCCGCACCTGCGCCGTAAAGTGCGCAAGCTGGGTAAAGCAGCGGACCCCTCGCATGTGTTTCTGATGGTCACCAGTTTCCGTATCGACGCGCTCACCACCGCGCAGGTCTACAGCTCGGTGATCCGCGAAGCCATCGACTGCGAACTGCCGACCACTGTGGTCTGCTCGATCGTCGAAATGTCCGATGAGCTGTTGGTGAAAGCGTTGTGGGCGCGGATGAATCCGCCCGAACGCGTCAAGCTCGACTTCGTGCGCATTCCCGGCACCGGCAAACGTGATGGCCTGGCCTACGGTTTCCGCGCGATCTCCCGTCACCTGCCGGACGACCGCGCCGTGGTCGCCGTGATCGATGGCGACACCGTGCTCGGCGAAGGCACCGTGCGCAAGACCGTGCCGTGGTTCCAGTTGTTCGGCAACGTCGGCGGCCTGACCACCAACGAGTTCTGCGAAGTGCGCGGCGGCTACATCATGAGCGAATGGCACAAGCTGCGCTTCGCCCAGCGTCACATCAACATGTGCTCGATGGCCCTGTCCAAGCGCGTGCTGACCATGACCGGGCGCATGTCGGTGTTCCGCGCCACCGTGGTGACCAACCCGGAATTCATCGCCGACGTGGAGAGCGACTCGCTGCAGCACTGGCGCCTGGGTCGTTTCAAGTTTTTGACCGGCGACGACAAGTCGAGCTGGTTCAGCCTGATGCGTCTGGGTTACGACACCTTTTACGTGCCTGACGCGGCGATCAACACCGTTGAACATCCGCCGGAAAAGAGCTTCATCAAGGCCAGCCGCAAACTCATGTTCCGCTGGTACGGCAACAACCTGCGGCAGAACTCCCGCGCGTTGGGTCTGGGTGTGAAACGCCTCGGCGCCTTCACCTCGGTGGTGCTGTTTGATCAGCGCGTATCGATGTGGACGTCCTTGCTCGGCCTGACCGTGGCGATCATCGCCAGCTTCAAGTACGGCACTGCATTCATTCTGGTTTACCTGCTGTGGATCGGCATCACCCGCCTGATTCTGACCTTGCTGTTGTCCTGCTCCGGTCACCGCATCGGCCCGGCCTACCCGGCGATTCTTTATTACAACCAGATCGTCGGTGCGCTGGTGAAGATCTACGTGTTCTTCCGCCTCGACCAACAGTCCTGGACTCGCCAGCCCACGTCCCTGACCCGTGATCTCGCCAGCTTTCAACGTTGGTTCAACACCTGGTCGTCTCGGACCATGACCTTCTCCGCCGGCAGCATTTTCGTCGCCGTGCTGCTGATGATGGTCTGACCCGCCCCTCTTGAATTAACAAGGAAATCGCCCCTATGAATACCGCCGTCAACGCCAATGTAGTGCATGAATCCGAAGCCCAGCGTCAGCACGCCCGCGTGAAAATCCCGGCCAAACTGCGTTTCTTCGGCCCTGACCGGGCGCCCGTTGAAACGCGGGTCCTGGACCTCTCGGCCGGCGGCCTGGCGTTCAACGCCGGGCAACTGCCACTGACTATCGGCGAGGTGTACAAGGCCCGCCTGCAATTTGTCATCGACAACCTCGGCCTGGCCATGGACGTTGAACTGCAGGTTCGCTCTTACGACCGCCCGAGCGGTCGCGTTGGCTGCCAGTTTCAGAACCTTGAGCCGCAGGATATCTCCACCCTGCGCCACTTGATCACCTCGCACCTGGCTGGCGACATCGTCAGCATGGGTGAAGTGCTGGCGACCCTGCAGCGCGACAACTTCACCAAGGCCCGCAAGGTCAAGGACAGCGGCTCCGGCATGACGCCGTTCGGCCGTTTGAAAGCCGTGACGTTCAGCGCCGGTGTTTTTGTCGTCGGCCTGGTCGCCGCCGGTTTCATTTTCAAATCGGTGTACGGCATGTACTTCGTCAGCCACGCGCAGGCTGGCCTGGTCAGCGTGCCGGGGATGAACATCACCATGCCGCGTGACGGCACCGTGCAGAGCCTGGTCAAGTCCGACGGCGTCGCCGCCAAAGGTGCACCACTGGCGACGTTCAGCACCAGCATGCTTGACGTGCTCAAGGGCCACCTGGAAGAAGACCAGTTGACCCCGGCCAAGGTCGAGGAACTGTTCGGCAAGCAAATGACCGGCACCCTGACTTCGCCGTGCGACTGCACCGTGGCTCAGCAACTGGTGGCCGACGGTCAATACGCGAGCAAGGGCGACGTGATCTTCCAACTGGTGCCGCGCAACACCCAGGCCACCGTTGATGCGCGGTTCTCCTATCGCCAGTTCGGCGACGTGCGTCCGGGTACGCCTGTGAGCTTCCAGATCGCCGGCGAAGACCAGACCCGCACCGGCAAGATTGTCAGCAGCACCAGCCTGAAAAGCGCAGACCTGTCCTCCGACATCCGCGTGCAGATCCAGCCTGACGAGCCGCTCGACAGCCGCTTCGCCGGCCGCCCGGTGGAAGTGAACAGCGACCGGGGCCCGAACCTGAACTGGCTGATCGACAAAGCCATGGCTGCCGGTCTTTAAGTCGAGGACATGCCTGTGACGATTCCTGTTTTGTTGAACACGCCGCAGCCCTTGTGGGAGCGGGCTTGCTCGCGAATGCGGTTGAACATTCAAAATCAATGTGGGCTGGCACACCGCTTTCGCGAGCAAGCCCGCTCCCACATGGGGCCGCTGTGTGCAGTGGCATTGGCGGTCAGTCTGGCCGGTTGCGCCGGCCTGCCCGACCAGCGCCTGGCCAACGAAGCACTCAAGCGTGGCGACACCGCCACCGCTGCGCAGAACTATCAGCAACTGGCCGATCTGGGTTACAGCGAAGCGCAAGTGGGCCTGGCTGATATTCAGGTCGACAGCCACGACCCCGAGCAAATGAAACAGGCCGAAGCGACTTACCGCGCAGCGGCCAGTGTTTCATCGCGAGCCCAGGCGCGGCTCGGCCGCTTGCTGGTGGCCAAACCCGGTTCCACCGAAGCCGAGCGTCAGGAGGCCGAAAGCCTGCTGAAAAAGGCGGCCGCCCAAGGCGAAGGCAACACGTTGATCCCGCTGGCGATGCTGTACCTGCAATACCCGCACAGTTTTCCGAACATCAACGCTCAGCAACAGATCGATCAGTGGCGCCAATCCGGTTACCCCGAGGCGGGTCTGGCCCAAGTGCTGCTCTATCGCACCCAAGGCACTTACGACCAGCATCTGGATGACGTGGAAAGGATCTGCAAAGCCGCGCTCAACACCACCGACATCTGCTACGTCGAACTGGCCACGGTCTATCAGAAACGTGCCCAGCCTGAACAACAGGCCGAGCTGATCAAGCAGATGCAGACCGGTTACAGCCGTGGCACCGTCACCGCTCAACGCGTCGATTCGGTCGCCCGTGTGCTGGCCGATCCGACCCTGGGCACGACCGACGAAAAAACCGCGCAGTCGTTGCTCGAACCGATTGCTCCGGGCTACCCGGCATCGTGGGTGACGCTTGCGCAATTGCTCTACGACTTCCCGGAACTGGGCGACATCGATCAGATGATGCAGTACCTGGATAACGGCCGCGCCGCCGACCAGCCGCGTGCCGAACTGTTGCTGGGCAAGCTCTACTACGAAGGCAAAATGGTCCCGCCCGATGCGAAAGTCGCCGAGGAACATTTCCAGAAAGCCGTCGGCCGCGAAGTCGCCGCCGATTACTACCTCGGCCAGATCTATCGCCGTGGTTACCTGGGCAAGGTCTATCCGCAGAAGGCTCTCGACCACTTGCTGACCGCTGCGCGCAACGGCCAGAACAGCGCCGACTTCGCCATCGCCCAACTGTTCTCCCAAGGCAAAGGCACCCAGCCCGACCCGGTCAACGCCTATGTGTTCAGCCAATTGGCCAAGGCGCAAAACACCCCGCAAGCCAATGAACTGGCCGCCACCCTCGAGGCGCAATTGCCGCCCGAGCATCTGGCCCAAGCCCAGCACCTGCTGCAGCAAGAGCAGGCCAGTCGTGGTGCCCTGAACCCGAACACGCTGCAACTGCACGCCCTGCAAGAAGAAGACGGCGAGGAAAAACTATGAAGCTCAATCCATTCGTGAAGGCCGGCATTGGCCTCACTTTCGCGCTGATCTGGTCTTGCCCGACACTGGCTGCGATGACTGAAAGCAAAAACTTCGGCCTGGAAGTGAAAATCACCGGCCAGTCCGAAGACGACCGCGACCTCGGCACCGCCGGTGGCGGCGACGTCAACGGCCTCGGGCTCGACCTGCGTCCGTGGGTCTACGGCGAAAGCGGCGCGTGGAGCGCCTACGCCATGGGTCAGGCCGTGACCTCGACCGACATCATCGAGACCGACACCCTGCAGCAGTCCGACAGCGAAGGTACGCAGACCACCGACAACGGTGACCGCAAGACCAAGAAAAACTACTTGGCAATGCGCGAGTTCTGGGTCGGCTACAGCGGCCTCACCCCTTACCCGGGCGAGATGCTCAAGTTCGGTCGCCAGCGCCTGCGCAATGACGACGGCCAATGGCGCGACACCAACATCGAAGCGCTGAACTGGACCTTCGACACCACCCTGTTGCGCGCCAACGCCGGTGTTGCCGAACGCTTCAGCGAATACCGCACCGACCTCAAAGAGCTGGCGCCCAAAGACAAGGATCGCCTGCACGCCTACGCCGATGCCGCTTACCAGTGGACACCGGGGCAATGGGTCGGCATTCGCGGTCACCACACCCACGACGACGGCAAGCTCGATTACGCCGAACCGGGCGTGCCCCGCGACTCGCTGGACAAGACCGAGAACGGCGACATCAGTTGGCTCGGCCTGACCGCCGACAGCGACGCCTACAACTGGCGCAACACCAACACCGTCAACTACTGGGGCAGCATCACCGGCATGAGCGGCGAGCGCGACACGGTCAACGCCCTCAACGCCGATGGTTCACGCCCGGCGCAAGCCAAACGCAGCGATGACGTCAACGGCTGGGCTACAGACATTGGTGTGCGTCTGCGCCTCGATCCGCAATGGCAGGTCGGTGCCGCGTATGCCCGCGCCAGTGCCGATTACGAACAGAACGGCCTGGAAAGCAACCGCTCGAACTACACCGGTACGCGTTCGCGCGTTCACCGTTTCGGCGAAGCCTTCCGTGGCGAAATGAACAACATGCAGACCGCCACCCTGTTCGGTTCGTGGATGCTCAACGACGAGTACGACGCCAGCCTGATCTACCACAAGTTCTGGCGTGTCGACGGTAGCAAACCGGTCGGCAGCAACGGCATCAACGCCGTGCAAAACAACACCGACGACGTCACTGGCGCGATCCTTTCCAGCACCTCTTTGCCGCTTGAAGACGGCAACAAGGATCTGGGTCAGGAGATGGATCTGGTGGTCACCAAGTACTTCAAGCAAGGCCTGTTGCCGGCGGCGTTGAGCCAGTCGATCGACGAACCTTCGGCGCTGGTGCGTTTGCGTGGTGGCGTGTTCAAGCCGGGCGACGCCTACGGCAAGCAGGTTGATTCGTACATGCACCGCGCGTTCATCGACGTGATCTGGCGCTTCTGATGCAAACCGCGAAGGGAGTGCCCGACATGAATAACGCAAGGAAAGGCTCGCTCAGCCTGTTGGCCGGCGCCCTGCTGCTGTCCTCCGCTGGCGCCTTCGCCACCGGTGCGCCGGCAAAGCCTGTCACCGTTGCCAAAGAGTTGCAGCAAGCCAAGACCTATACCGTCAGCAGCGCGCCGACCGAGGAACTGGAACTGGCCAGGCCGACACTGCCCGACCTCTCCGGCTACACCGCCGAAGCCGCCGCCGCGAAAATCGTCCGTAGCCAACCGGGCAAGATCAGCGTGCGCCGGATGATGCAGGAAGACGCCCTGAAGGACTTCATCGGCGGCGACAACAAAATGGCTGAATGGGTGGTGCGTCAGCACGGCATCCCGCAGGCGATCTTCGTCGACGACGGCTACATGAACCTCAAAGAGTTGGCGCAGAAGCTGCCCAAGCAGTACTTCAGCGAAACCTCACCGGGCGTGTACCTGGCCAAATTGCCGATCGTGGTTGGCCGTAAAGGCATCCTCGAAATCGACGGCCAGACCCAGGAGCTGCGCCTGTCGCAAGAGGCCGGTTCGTTCCTGGTCAACGACGGCCAGTTGTTTGTGCGTGACACCAAAGTCACGGGCTGGCGCGAGAAGGACAACGGCCCGGCGACCTTCCGTTCGCCGAAGGAATTCCGGCCGTTCCTGCTCGCCTGGGGTGGCACCGAGACCTACATCGTCAACAGCAAAATGGCCAGTTTCGGCTACGCCAACAGTAAGTCGTACGGGGTGAGCATTTCCCAGTACACGCCGAACATGGCCAAGGTACTCAAGCGTCCCGAGCCTACCGGCTGGATCGTCGGTTCCGAGTTCTCGGACATGTGGTACGGCTTCTACTGCTACGAGACCCGCGACTTCGTGGTCAAGGGCAACACCTACAAAGACAACATCGTCTACGGCATCGACCCGCATGACCGTTCGCACGGCCTGATCATTGCCCAGAACACCGTTCACGGCACGAAGAAGAAGCACGGGATCATCATTTCCCGTGAGGTCAACGACAGCTTCATCTTCAACAACAAAAGCTACGACAACCACCTCTCGGGCCTGGTGATCGACCGTAACAGCGTCAACAACATCGTGGCCTACAACGAGATCTACAAGAACCACACCGACGGCATCACCCTCTACGAGTCCGCCGACAACCTGCTGTGGGGCAACAAGGTCATCAGCAACAAGCGCCACGGCATCCGCATTCGTAACAGCGTGAACATCCGCCTCTACGAGAACATCGCCATGGCCAACGGCCTGACCGGCGTCTACGGCCACATCAAAGACCTGACCGACACCGACCGTGACATCAAGCTCGACCCGTTCGACGCCCAGGTCTCGCTGATCGTGGTGGGCGGTGAACTCGCGGCCAACGGCAGCGGCCCGCTGTCGATCGATTCGCCCTTGAGTGTCGAGCTGTATCGCGTGTCGATGCTGGCGCCGACCAAATCCAGCGGCATCAGCTTCAACGGCATCCTCGGCGAGCGCCAGGATGAAATTCTCGACCTGCTGGTGCGCCAGCAGAAAGCCGTGCTGATCGACCCTGTCGAACGCCAGACCGAACTGCAGGACTGAGGATAATTTTATGCACCCACACTTGATCAGATTACTCAGCCTGTCGGCCCTGACCGTGGGCATTCTGGCCGCCAGCAATGGCGCTCGCGCCGACGAGGCTGCCGGTGTCACCCCGCCCAGGTTCACCGCCGAGCCGTGCTGCAACCTGTGCCCGGCCGCCCATGACGCGAAGAACTACACCACGCGTTATCAGCAGAACTTCACCACCCTGGTGCAGGCGCAAGGCGACTGGCTGTTCCGGACTCAGGAAGACCTGCGCACCGAATTCAACACCACCCCGGCCGGCTACAAGCGCCTGCAACAGTTGCACGATGCGTTCAAGAGCAAAGGCGTGGAACTGGTGATCGTTTATCAACCGACCCGGGGCCTGGTGAACCGCAACAAACTCAACCCGCAGGAAAAAGCCGCGTTCGATTACGAGAAGGCTTTGGGCAACTACAAGACCATGCTCGGCCGTTTTGCGCAGATGGGCTACGTGGTGCCGGACCTGTCGCCGCTGACCAACGAATCGCTGCCGGACACCCTGCCCGCCCACGATTTCTATTTCCGTGGCGACCAGCACTGGACGCCATACGGCGCGCAGCGCACGGCAAAAATCGTCGCCGAGAAGGTCAAGCAGATCCCGGCCTTCGCCGACATTCCCAAGCGTGAGTTCGAGACCAAGCGGTCCGGCCGCATGGGCAAAACCGGCACTTTGCATAACATGGCCGGGCAACTGTGCGGCACCAGTTACGCGATCCAGTACATGGATCAGTTCACCACCGAGCCGAAAGGCGAGGCCGCTGACGGCGATCTGTTCGGCGATTCCGGCAACCCGCAAATCACCTTGGTCGGTACGTCTCACAGCGGCAAGAACTACAACTTCGCCGGTTTCCTGCAAGAAGACATCGGTGCCGACATTCTCAACGTTGCCTTCCCCGGCGGCGGTCTGGAAGGTTCGATGTTGCAGTACCTGGGCAGCGACGAATTCCAGAAGAGCCCGCCGAAAATTCTCATCTGGGAGTTCTCGCCGCTGTATCGCCTCGATCAGGAAACCATCTACCGCCAGATGATGGCGCTGCTCGATAACGGCTGCGAAGGCAAAGACGCTCAGATGAGCGCCAGCACCACGCTGAAACCGGGCAGCAAACAGGAACTGCTGGTCAACAGCAAAAACATGAACCTGCAAAACAGCAGTCATCAGGTCGACATCCGTTTCGCCGACACCTCGGTGAAAACCCTGCAAGCCACCCTCTGGTACATGAACGGTCGCCACGAGGACATCAAGATCGAGAAACCGGAAACCTCCGACACCGACGGTCGTTTCGCCTTTGAGTTGCGCACCGACGAAGACTGGGGCTCGCAAAACCTGCTGGCAGTCGAAGTTCAGGGCCCCGAAGCGGGCACCGCGCCACAGAAAGTCGAAGCGAAAATCTGCAAACGCAACGTATTCCCGGGCGCTGGGCAACACACCGCTCAGGTCGGGCAATGAGGTCTGCTATGCGAAATCGAACGATCAAACACCTGCTTGCGCCATCCCTGCTCACCCTGGCGATGTTCGCCGGGGCGACTCAGGCCGCGGCGCCACTGCGTCCACCTCAGGGCTACTTCGCCCCTGTGGATAAATTCAAGACCAGCGACAAAAGCGAAGGCTGCGACGCAATGCCGACGCCGTACACCGGCCCGCTGCAATTTCGCAGCAAATACGAAGGCTCGGACAAGGCCCGCGCGACGCTCAATGTGCAATCGGAAAAAGCCTTCCGCGACACCACCAAAGACATCACCACGCTGGAACGCGGCACCGCCAAACGCGTCATGCAGTTCATGCGTGATGGTCGCCCGGAGCAGCTCGATTGCACGCTGGACTGGCTGGCCGCGTGGGCCAAGTCCGACGCCTTGATGTCGAAAGACTTCAACCACACCGGCAAATCGATGCGCAAATGGGCGCTGGGCAGCATGGCCTCTTCGTACATTCGCCTGAAATTCTCCGACTCGCATCCACTGGCGGAGCATCAGCAGCAAGCGCAGGTGATCGAAGCCTGGTTCAGCAAAATGGCCGATCAGGTGGTCAGCGACTGGGACAATCTGCCGCTGGAAAAAACCAACAACCACTCTTACTGGGCGGCGTGGTCGGTGATGGCGACGTCGGTCGCGACCAACCGCCGCGACCTGTTCGATTGGGCAGTGAAGGAATACAAGGTCGGCGCCAATCAGATCGACGCCGACGGCTACCTGCCGAACGAACTCAAGCGCCAGCAACGCGCCCTCGCCTATCACAACTACGCCCTACCGCCGCTGGCGATGATCGCCAGTTTCGCCCAGGTCAACGGTGTCGATCTGCGCCAGGAAAACAATGGCGCACTGAAACGCTTGGCTGATCGCGTGCTGTCCGGGGTGAAAAACCCGGATGAATTCGAGAAGAAGAACGGCAAAAAACAGGACATGACCGACCTGAAAGAGGACATGAAATTCGCTTGGCTCGAACCGTTCTGCACCCTCTACACCTGCTCGGCGGATGTGCTGGAGAAGAAGCACGGGATGCAACCGTTCAAGACCTTCCGCCTGGGTGGCGACCTGACCAAGGTCTACGACCCGGCGCATGAGAAGGGCAACAAGGGTTCGTAAGAAGGAATGCAATCCCCTGTGGGAGCGGGCTTGCTCGCTCTCACAGTGAAGTGATGTCGCCCCCTGAATTTTCACGGGGGGTTTGGGGGGGCTTTGGCCCTTGACTGTTGGTTCAAACATGGAGAGATCGGGATGGTATTTTCATCCAACGTGTTCCTGTTTCTGTTCTTGCCGATCTTTCTCGGCTTGTACTACCTGAGCGGGCAACGCTATCGCAACCTGCTGCTGCTGATCGCCAGCTACGTGTTCTATGCCTGGTGGCGCGTGGACTTCCTCGCCCTGTTTGCAGCGGTGACGCTGTGGAACTACTGGATCGGCCTCAAAGTCGGTGCCGCCGGCGTGCGTACCAAACCGGCCCAGCGCTGGCTGCTGGCCGGCGTCGCGGTGGATCTGTGCATCCTGGGCTACTTCAAATACGCCAACTTCGGCGTCGACAGCATCAACGCGATGATGACCTCGGTCGGTCTTGAGCCGTTCATCCTGACCCACGTACTGCTGCCGATCGGTATCTCGTTCTACATCTTCGAGTCGATCAGCTACATCATCGACGTGTATCGCGGCGACACCCCGGCCACGCGCAACCTGATCGACTTTGCCGCGTTCGTGGCGATCTTCCCGCACCTGATTGCCGGCCCGGTGTTGCGTTTTCGTGACCTGGCCGACCAGTTCAACAACCGCACGCACACCCTCGACAAATTCTCCGAAGGCTGCACGCGGTTCATGCAGGGTTTCATCAAGAAGGTCTTCATCGCCGACACCCTCGCGGTGGTGGCCGACCATTGCTTCGCCCTGCAAAACCCGACCACGGGCGATGCCTGGCTCGGCGCGCTGGCCTACACCGCGCAGCTGTATTTCGACTTCTCCGGTTACAGCGACATGGCCATCGGCCTGGGTTTGATGATGGGTTTCCGCTTCATGGAAAACTTCAAACAGCCGTACATCAGCCAGTCGATCACCGAGTTCTGGCGCCGCTGGCACATCAGCCTGTCGACCTGGTTGCGTGACTACCTCTACATCACCCTCGGCGGTAACCGCAAAGGCACGCTGATGACCTATCGCAACCTGTTCCTGACCATGCTTTTGGGCGGTCTGTGGCACGGCGCGAACATCACTTACATCGTTTGGGGCGCCTGGCACGGCATGTGGCTGGCGATTGAAAAAGCGCTGGGCCTGAGTACCTCGCCGCGCAGCCTCAACCCGATCCGCTGGGCGCTGACCTTCCTGCTGGTGGTGATGGGCTGGGTGATCTTCCGTGCCGAGAACCTGCACGTTGCCGGGCGCATGTACGGCGCGATGTTCAGCTTCGGCGACTGGTCGCTGTCGGAACTCAATCAGGCCAGCCTCACCGGCCTGCAAGTGGCGACGCTGGTGGTGGCTTACGTGACGCTGGCGTTCTTCGGTCTGCGTGATCTGTACACCAACCAGCCTCCGGTCAAAACCAAGCCAGCGGTCAACGTCGAAACCGACGGCCCGGCCGCTGCGACCCCAGGAATGATCAAGGCTGCCCCCGGCGAAAACCCGGCGAGCATCCACGAGCCTGGCTACACCGTCGGCGTTGAAGCCCAGGTGCAAGCGGCCTACTGGACGGCGGACTGGTCACGCTACGTGATGCGCGGCTTGATCCTGCTGCTGTTCATCGCCTCGATTCTCAAACTCTCGGCGCAAAGCTTCTCGCCGTTCCTTTACTTCCAGTTCTGAGGGATCTGACATGACCCGCTCATTACGCATTTTCTACATCGCCCTGTTCCTGGTGACTCTGCTGGTCTTGGGTCTGTGGTCAGTGCGCAGCTTTTTCGGTTTTAGCACCAATGCCGATGCAACGGTGCTCAACGGCCGCTGGACCAAAGCCGTGGAAACCCATTACGACGATGAATTCCCGATCAAGCGTCTGGGCACCAATCTCTGGGCCGCGCTGGATTTCAAACTGTTCAACGAAGGTCGTCCGGGCGTGGTGCTCGGTCGCGATCAGTGGTTGTACAGCGACGAGGAATTCAACCCGATCGTCAACGAAGAGTTGAACCTGCAAGGCAACTACGCGCTGGTCGAAGGCGTGCGCCAGACCTTGAAAGCCAAAGGCGTGAAACTGGTGATGGCGATCGTGCCGGCCAAGGTTCGCCTGTACCCGGAGCACCTGGGTGAAGTGAAACCGGCGAGCATCCACGAAAACCTCTATCAGGATTTCCACGCCCGCGTGGCGGCGGACAAGATCCTCGCCCCCGACCTGCTCAAGCCATTGCAACAGGCCAAGCAGAACGGTCAGCAAGTGTTCCTGCGCACCGACACGCACTGGACGCCTGAGGGCGCCGAGGTTGCGGCCAACACCCTGGCGAAAACCATCGCCGACAAGTTCCCGCTCAGCGGCGAGCCGCAGCGCTTTGTCACCACGCCGGCCGAGAAGGTCACGCACAAGGGCGACCTGCGTCTGTTCCTGCCGCTGGACCCGCTGTTCGAAAACCTGATGCCGGCGCAAGAGCCACTGCAAAAGCGCAACACCGTGGCCGCGGGTGATCAGCCGGCCGGTGACGACGCCCTCTTCGCCAACAACGAAGTACCGGTCGCATTGGTCGGCACCAGCTACAGCGCCAACCCCAACTGGAACTTCGTCGGTGCACTCAAACAAGCGCTGCACAGCGACGTGGTGAGCTACGCCGAGGACGGCCACGGCCCGATTCGACCGATGCTCAGCTACCTCAAAAGCGATGACTTCAAGAACAGCCCGCCACAGGTGCTGATCTGGGAGTTTCCTGAACGTTATCTGCCTGTGAACAACGAAATCGGCGACGCCGACCCGCAGTGGGTCGCAGAGCTTAAACAAGCCGGCGCCCGCCAACAAAACGTCGCTGTAAACACTCAATCCGAGACGCCCGACCGGGCGCAAAACTGAAAGAGAGGTACACCATGACTTTCACTACCAATCATCAAAGTCTCGTGAAACGCATTGCACTGGTTGCAGGTCTGAGCGTGCTGTCGGTCCAGGCCTTTGCCGGTGGCGACGCCGCGCTCTACGGCCCGACCGCACCGAAAGGCTCGACCTTCGTGCGGGTCTACAACGCCAGCAACGCCGAAGTCAGCGCCACTGTCGGCAGCACCAGCCTGAGCGATATCGCACCACTGGCCAGCAGCGACTTCAGCTTCATGCCGGGCGGCGATTACAGCGCCAAAGTCGGCAGCCAGAGCCTGGCGGTGAAACTCGCCGGTGACCACTACTACACCCTGGTCAACAACGCTGCCGGCGCGCCGCAACTGATTGAAGAGCCGCCGTTCAAGAACAAGCAGAAATCCCTGGTGCGCGTGCAGAACCTCAGCGACAAACCGCTGACCCTGAAAACCGCCGATGGCAAGACCGAAGTGGTCAAGAGCGTCGCCGCCAAGGGCCGTGGCGAACGTGAAATCAATCCAGTGAAAGTCAGCCTGGCGCTGTTTGAGGGCGACAAAAAAGTCAGCGACGTGAAACCGGTCGCGCTGGAACGCGGTGAAGCCGCGGTGCTGTACGTCACCGGTAACGGCAGCAATCTGTCGCCGGTCTGGGTGAAACGCCCGGTGTCGACGCGCTAATCATTTTTCCTGACTGACCCCGTCCCCGCTGTGGGAGGGTTGTCAGTTCGGATACGAGACAAAAACAAGAGTGAAACGACACAGGTTCGTGGCTCTAACCCAATCGATTTTATGGAGTAAACAATATGATTCCGGTGATCTTGTCAGGTGGTAGCGGTTCACGTCTTTGGCCGCTTTCGCGTAAACAGTTCCCCAAGCAATTCCTCGCCCTGACCGGCGAACACACGCTGTTCCAGCAAACCCTGGAACGCCTGGTGTTCGAAGGCATGGACACGCCCATCGTGGTCTGCAACAAGGATCACCGCTTCATCGTCAACGAGCAGTTGAGCAACCGTAACCTGGAATGCCAACGCATCCTGATGGAACCGTTCGGCCGCAACACCGCGCCGGCCGTGGCGTTGACCGCGATGATGCTGGTCAATGAAGGTCGCGACGAACTGATGCTGGTGCTGCCGGCCGACCACGTTCTGGAAGATCAGAAAGCCCTGCAACGCGCACTGGCTCTGGCCACCGTCGCCGCCGAAAACGGTGAAATGGTGTTGTTCGGCGTACCCGCAACGAAACCGGAAACCGGTTACGGCTACATCAAGTCCAGCAACGATTCGTTGTTGCCAGAAGGCGTCAGCCGCGTTTCGCACTTTGTCGAAAAACCCGATGTGAAACGCGCTACCGAGTACGTCGAGTCCGGCGGTTACTACTGGAACAGCGGCATGTTCCTGTTCCGCGCCAGCCGCTTCCTCGAAGAACTGAAAAAGCACGACCCGGACATCTACGACACCTGCCTGCTGACCCTTGAGCGCAGCGAGCAAGACGCCGACACCGTCACGCTGGACGAAGCCACCTTCGCCTGCTGCCCGGACAACTCCATCGACTACTCCGTGATGGAGAAAACCCAGCGCGCCTGCGTGGTGCCGCTGACGGCGGGCTGGAGCGATGTCGGTTGCTGGTCGTCGCTGTGGGAAGTCAACGAAAAGGACGCCAACGGCAACGTCACCAAGGGCGACGTGGTCATTCAGGACAGCAAGAACTGCATGATCCACGGCAACGGCAAACTGGTGTCGGTGATCGGTCTGGAAAACATCGTCGTGGTCGAAACCAAGGACGCCATGATGATCGCCCACAAGGACAAGGTCCAAGGCGTCAAGCAGATGGTCAACACGCTCAACGAGCAGGGCCGCAGCGAAACCCAGAACCACTGCGAGGTCTATCGTCCGTGGGGTTCTTACGACTCGGTGGACATGGGCGGGCGTTTCCAGGTCAAGCACATCTCGGTCAAACCGGGTGCGTGCCTGTCGCTGCAGATGCACCACCACCGCGCCGAGCACTGGATCGTGGTCAGCGGCACCGCCGAAGTGACCTGCGATGAAAACGTGTTCCTGCTCTGCGAAAACCAGTCGACCTACATCCCGATCGCCTCGGTGCATCGCCTGCGCAACCCCGGCAAGATCCCGCTGGAAATCATCGAAGTGCAGTCCGGTTCGTACCTGGGTGAAGACGATATCGAGCGTTTCGAAGACATCTACGGTCGCTCGACCCCGATCGAACGCGGCGTGTCGGTGAAAACCATCGCGCAGTGATCGACCTGCAATAAAAAGCCCTCGTCCAGCCCACTGCGTCCCCTATCCGCAGTGGGTTGGGCGGGGGCTTTTTTGCAGGTCTCTACATTCAGCCAGCCTTTCACCCAGAGGACTGGGCAGTCTTGACCGCTTGCTCTTCCCGCGCGGGTCTATAACGTTCCCACCCTGCACGATCGCTTCGCCAAGGAGCGTACTGAGTCCCGCTGAAAGCACTTCGCCGCCGTGATACATCACAGGGCCCGACGGCGGAGAAGTTTCGGTGATCACGACGGCCCTGACGTGGGCCTCATGGGTATTGAGCAGCGCGCCGCTTTTGGCCCCCAGCTTTGCCAGTTCAACGGGAATTTGCCGTCGGTAGTCCTGCACTTTCGGGTCCGGACTGCTCTGAAAATAATTGCGCACCGGTTGCATGCCGGCCGCCTGGATCGGGCTGACCAGTTTTTTCTCGGCTAGAACGTGATAGACCCGATCATCGAGTTTCTTCTCTGGCTTGCGTCCGTCGCTGTCTCGATAGACCACAGGACTGTTGCGCATCGCCCGGTAGCGGTTATGGCCATCGATGGCCCCGGCAGGGTCCGGATTCAACCAGCGCTGCAACCACGGGATGTAATAGCGATGGCCGAAGGCATACAAACCGGTGGCATCGCGTTCCTTGCCCGAATAGCGAATGTTCTTGTAACTTGCGCCAGGGCAGACAGCGATTGCTGTAGCGGGCGGCTTGCAGGTCATGGCCCGGGTTTTGTGCACCGACGTGAATCAATTTGAGCAGATTGCCGCCAGCGTCATACCGATAGCTTTGTGAGTAATTGGCGATCGCTGCCGGCCCGCGCCGCGCCGCGCCGGCATCCCTTTGCCTCGAACATCAAAGCAGCGGCGAACGGCCCTGCCAACTGTCAGAAATTACAGTCCCGACCGACGGTGCCCGGTTTAACAGCCGAATGTCCATTCCCGCGCCCCTTCGGTAGGATGGTGGGCACGTGTTCAAGGAGCGTTCAAACATGTTCATCGGCATCTTGCTGATCATCACCTGGTTGATCCTGTTGTTGCGCTATCCGGCCAAGGCCCTGCCTGTCTCCGTAGCGGCGGCTATCGGCTTGGGGTTGGTGGCGATGTGGGTCGTTTGGCTGGACAACCGCGAGGTCAAGCAATTGGCTCGCCTGGAGATGCGCATCAGCTACGCACCGGAACAATGCCCCGCGGATCGGCCGTTGCAACTGAAGATGAACAACGGCAACGATGTGCCACTGACCGAACTGCGCTGGCGCATCGGTGCCTACGCACCCGGCGACACCGTGAATCTGGCCGATAACCAATACACCGCCCCGCGTTATCGCGGCCCCGGCGAGTTACAGGCCGGCGCTGATTGGGAAGACTGCCTGCCCATGCCGCCCCTGCGCCCCGGTTATCGCCCGCAAACCCTGGAGTTTCGCGCCGAGCGATTGCAGGGCAGTTTCTCCGACTGATCCCCTTCCCCACTTTTTTGCACAAGGAATGCGCCATGCCCGTTGCGTTGATTACCGGTTGTTCCAGCGGCATTGGCCGTGCGCTGGCCGATGCGTTCAAAAGCGCCGGTTTTGAAGTCTGGGCCACTGCACGCAAGCCTGAAGACATCGCCGCGCTCAGCGTCGCCGGGTTTACCGCGATTCAACTGGACGTCAACGACGGCGCGGCACTGGAACAACTCGGCGAACGGATCAACCAGCAACACGGCAGCCTCGACGTGCTCATTAACAACGCCGGTTACGGCGCCATGGGCCCGTTGCTCGACGGCGGTGTGCCCGCCATGCAGCGCCAGTTCGAAACCAATGTTTTCTCCATTATCGGTGTCACCCGCGCACTGTTCCCCGCCCTGCGCCGGGGCAAAGGGCTGGTGGTAAATATCGGCAGCGTTTCCGGCGTTTTGGTCACGCCGTTCGCCGGTGCCTACTGCGCCTCGAAAGCGGCGGTGCATGCCTTGAGCGATGCGCTGCGCATGGAGTTGGCGCCGTTGGGCATTCGCGTGATGGAAGTGCAACCGGGGGCGATTCAATCGAGTTTCGCCAAAAGCGCCGGGCATGAGGCTGAGCAGTTGATCAACGAGCAATCGCCATGGTTTCCCCTGCGTGAAGGCATTCGCGCACGGGCCAAGGCCTCGCAGGACAAGCCGACACCGGCCAGTGAGTTTGCCGCCGGGGTCCTCAAGGCCGTGCAGCAGCGCAAGCCGCCACGCCTGATCCGTCTCGGCAATGGCAGCCGGGCGTTACCGTTGCTGGCAACGTTGTTGCCCAAGGGGTTGCTGGAATCGGCGTTGATGAAGCGGTTCGGCTTGCGCGGAAACTTTTGATTACAACTGATGAAATGGCCAAACCGGTCGATCTACGTAGAATGCGCCGCGCATGAAGTACCCGACGCTTCATGTGAACCCGAAACCCGATAGCGCATGGAGTCGCTAGGGCAAGCATCGAAGCAAGGGAATTGCTGAACACTGATCTCCCCCTCCCCGACTGTTTCCGCCCGAAGCGGTCGCTGCTTTGTTGACCTGCCTGACGCGAGCTCTGCTCACACGCATCAATTCAGATCAGGAAACATCCCTTGAAACTCTTCAACGTATTGCCTCTGGCATTGCTCACGGTGCTGGCAGGCTGCGCGACCAAAGAACTGCCCCTCAATGACACGCTGCCCAAACTGACCCTGCAAAACGTGCTGCCGGTCGTGACCGCCAACGAGCATTGCAACGCGCAGATGGACAGCGACATTCTGTATGGCGTCGGCTACCGGTTGTACGAAAACGGAGAGTACAAGGACGCCAAAACCTGCATGGTCATGGCCGCCCCCAAGCACACTCGCGCGTTTTGCTACCTGTCGATGACCACCCGCTATGACTCAACCCTGACCGCCGACCAACGTAACACCGAAGCCTTCAACTACATGGCTTACGCAGCGACGCAGAACGACTGGTGCGCGGAATACGGTATGTACGAGAGCTACAAATACGGCAAAGTCGGGACCCGGCAAGATGCTGCGCTCGCCACTCGCTGGCTGGAGCGTTCCTCGCTGCATGGCTATGCCGAATCCCAGCAGATATTGATCGAGCAATACGAGGAACTGGGTAACCTGAGCGCCGCCTACGCCTGGACCAGGATCATGGCCAAAGCCGAAGACACCACGGCGGGCGCTGACCTGAAAGCCAAGATGAACGCCGCTCAGATCGCCGAAGGCGACAAGCTTTACAGCGAACTTGTCACCCAGGTCACCAGCAAGAAAACATTGTTCGCTGAAGCACGCGAAGAAGACGTCGGACGTTACTCCGCCGATATCTATCAGAACTATCCGGACACCTTCAAGGGCATGTCATCTGTCGAGCGTTACGACTATGTGAAGCAAACCATGCGCACTGCTATCGAGCAGCCCTTCACCAAAAACCGTGGCGACGTTGTGGCCTACATCGTACTGAACCGCGCCGCTCAGTTGAAAAAGCCTGACGCGAATATCGCAACAGACCCGCGGATCGTCGCCCTCATGGAAGATCAAGCATTGTCGGTGGACGAAGCCATCGAGTCTGGACTGCGGGTAGTCAACACGTTCTACCGATAAGCTCAGTCGCGAGCAGGCTCACTCACACACAGGTCTGTGTCACACCGAAGAACCTCTGTGGGAGCCTGCTAGCGCTGGCAGCCACGCGGTCTATCCGTTATCCACAGCGTCCTGCTTCACCACCACCGTACAAGTCATCCCCGCTGCCAACAGCACCCCCGCCGGCACTTCATCAATGTGAATGCGTACCGGCACGCGCTGGGCCAGTCGCACCCAGTTGAAGGTCGGGTTCACATCGGCAATCAGCTCGCGACTTTGCGGGTTGTCGCGGTCGTAGATGCCGCGCGAGATACTTTCCACATGCCCCTTCAAGACTTCGCCGCTCATCAGTTGCATGTCGGCCTGATCACCGACGCGTACGTGGGGCAGTTTGGTCTCTTCAAAGAAGCCGTAAACCCAGAACGAGTTCATGTCGACCACGGCCATTTTCGCCTCGCCGATGCGTGCGTAGTCGCCGCGATGGACGTTGAGGTTGGTCACATAGCCGTCCACCGCTGCGCGCACTTCGGTGCGTTTGAGGTTGAGTTCAGCGGCTTCCAGTTGCGCTTGGGCGTGCTGGTAGTCAGCCAGTGCAGCGTCGGCGATGTTGCTCGCGTCGTCGCGGTTTTCCTTGGAGATCACCAGGTTGTCCAGATCGGCGCGGCGGTGGGCGTTGACCTTGCGCATTTCCCACGTCGACTTGCGCGAAGCGACCAGCGACTGCGCCTGTTTCACTGCGATGCGGTAATGCTCCGGGTCAATCTGCATGAGCAAATCACCCTTCTTCACTAACTGGTTGTCGCGCACCGGCACATCGATGACTTCACCGGTGACGTCGGCGGCGACGTTGATGATATCGGCGCGCACGCGGCCGTCGCGGGTCCACGGCGTGTTCATGTAGTGCTCCCACAGCGTGCGGCCGATCCACAACGCCAGGGCCAGCACAAGCAGGGTCGCGAGTAGGCTGAAAAACTTTTTCATCAGTACGTTCTCAACGGTAGACAGTCAGCGCCAAGGCGCCGAACAGACAAGTAAACAGACTCAGGCGCAGCAGCGCCGGGTGCCAGAAGAAGCGGTACAGATCGAACCCTGAGAGAAACCGGTCCAGCGCCCAGGCCAGCGCTGCAGCGATGAAAAACATCAGGGTCATGGTCGGCATGTACACGCCGTCGAAAGCGATTTCACGGGGCATGGGCAAGTCCTTCAGGCTTGGCTTGCGTGAGCGCAGCAAGCGGTGATTGCGGGTCGAGCAATGAGGTGCGAATGAAGTGCAGATAGCTCTTCACCCGGCGCAGCGCGGAGGTGTCGAAGTGCGGTGCGAACGGCTCATCGGTGGCCGCGACCCGGCTGATCGCGTGATCGACCGCCACCAGTGCGCGCTCCAGATTGCTTTGATTGGGCTGCAAGAACAGCCGCACCAACGCCCGGCCCATCACGCGGATCGCCTGACGCCACGGCTGCGATTCGGCATAGGCCGGGTGCACCGGCAAGATCGCCTGTTCCTTGCGCAACTCAATGATCGCGTGACCGACTTCGAGCACCACGAACATCCAGCGCAACAGGTTCTTTTGCACGGTCGGCTGGCCCGTCGCCAGACCGTAGGCCTGATGCAACAAGTCGCGGGTACGGCTCTCGAAACTCGACGCCAGGCCTTTGAGCTTGCCACTGATCGCATAGACCACCTGGCCACGCAGATCCTGCTCCAGACGCTGCCACAACCAACGGCTGTTGGGCGGCAGGATAATCGCGCCAGCCGCCGCACAGACCAGCATGCCCATGACCATGGCGATGTAGTCGTTGATGAAGGCGTACGGGTTGTAGACAGTCAGGTTGTCCGGTACAGAACCGGTGCTGAAGAAGATCAACAGACCGAGGCCGACACCGGCGTACTGCGGCCGCGAGGTCAGGAACGAGCCCAGTACGATCACCGGCGCGAGCATCACGCACAGCAACGGGAAACCGTCGATCCACGGGAAGATGAAAAACATTTCGACGAAGCCGATCAGTGCGCCGAGGAAGGTGCCGCAAGCCATTTGAAAGGCCATGCGTTTCGGGTTTGGCGTGGCGGCGGACAGGCCCACTGTGGCCGCGGCGATCAGCGTCATCGTCGCACCACTCGGCCATGCCGTCGCGACCCAATAACTGCCCAGCACGATCAAAATAAACGAGGCGCGAATGCCCGACGCCGCGGCTGCCCACCAGTTGGTTTGCGAGGTGAACGGCTCGTCCCAGCGCTCGCGTTCGTGGCGGTGATCGGCGAGCGAGGCGTGGGTCTGTGCATAACTGTGCAGGTCATCGACGAAGCGATAGAGCAACTCGTACGCGGTGTGAAAATCCAGTTGCTCGGCGTCGCTCGGCTCGCACTCCTGAAAGATTGCCCGCAAGCTGCGCACCCGCGCCGGCAAGCCTTCTTTGTAGGTCGCCAGCGCCGCGACCAGCCGTGCCGCATCGGGGCTGGTCAAGGCACGGCCACTGAAGCCATCGAGCACTTCGGCCAGATCCTGCAAACCGGGTCTGATCGCCACCACGACGTGTTCTTCGTCATAGCCACGCAAGCGTTCGAGCAACTGATGCAGCGCATTGAAACGGGTGGTGATGCCCATGAACTCACTGTTCAAACGACTCAGCCGACCGTTGCGCCGACGCATGTGCGGGTCTTCGAACACGGTCACGCTGCGCAGCCCTTCCAGGCCCACGGCTTCGGCGATGAACCGTACGTTGCTGGCTTCAAAGTCTTGCGCTTTGCTTCGCCCGCGCAGGCCATTGGTGACGAACAAGGCAAACACACCAAAGCGCTGATACAACGCGTTGCGCATAGCGGCGCTGGCGGTCTGCGGCACAATCGCGGCGCTGATCACGGTCGAGCAGACAATCCCCAGGGAGATTTCCAGCACCCGCCATACCGCCGCCATGAACGCGCCATCCGGGTGCGCCAACGCTGGCAAACCGACCATCGCAGCGGTGTAGCCGGCCAGCACAAAACCGTAAGCACGGAAGTTACGGCAGCGTGCGGCACCGGCCGAGCAGATGCCCACCCAGATTGCCAGCGAGCCGAGAAACAACTCGGTGTTCTGCGCAAACAACGCAATCAGCGTGACCATCATCGCCGACCCGGCGAGGGTGCCGAGGAAGCGATAGAAACTCTTGGCAAATACATGACCGCTCTGCGGCTGCATGACGATGAACACCGTGATCATCGCGGTGCGCGGCTGCGGCAGTTCCAGACGCATCGCCAGCCACAGGGTCAGGAAAGCGGCGAACAGCACCTTGAAGATGTAGACCCAGGTCACGCCATCGCTGCGCGCCCAGTCGAACACACCCCGGCGCCATTCCAGGGAGTAGAGCCAGCGCAGCGGGGCGGGCAAGGGAGTCATTTGATTGTGCTCAATGAAGTTCAGTCAGGTCGCAAAACATGTGGGCGCTAGCGTGCGAGTGACAGCGGTGTGTCAGTCGACGAAAAAGCCAACTGACGCGCCCTCATCGCGAGCAGGCTCGCTCCCACAACAGGTTTTGGGTTCACCGTAAAAGGGTCGGGGTTTTCGGGGCTTGGGTTTGTTCGGCAGTCGGCACGTCGTTGCCGGCACCGAGCCCGCCGCCGAGCGCGGTCACCAACTCGGCATGCGCACTCAGCCGCGCCGCCTGCACCTGCTGTTGCACCTGCTGCTGCTTGAACAGCAACGTTTGCGCGTTCAGCACGTTGAGGTAATCGGTGAGGCCCCGTTGATAGGCGATCATCGCGATGTCGTACGTTTTCTGCGCAGCGGCCACCGACTCGGCGGCGAACCCTTGTTGCTTGTCCATCGACTCGCGGCGGATCAATTGATCGGAGATGTTTTTCAGCGCATTGACCAGGGTCTGGTTGTAGTGCGCCACGGCGATGTCGTAACCGGCCGACGCTTCTCCCAATTCGGCACGCAGTCGTCCACCGTCGAAGATCGGTAACGAGATTGCCGGGCCAACGTTGTAGTTGAGCTTCTTGCCGGTCAAAAACTCCAGCGCGCCACCGCCGGTGGCCATGTAACCAAGGCTGCCGACCAGGTCGACGTTGGGATAAAACCCGGCGTGCGCCACATCGATCCCCCGCGCCTGCGCCGCCACTTGCCAGCGACTGGCAACCACGTCCGGACGCTGGCCGAGCAATTGGGCGGGCAGCGCGCCGGGCAATTTCAATGCAGCGCCGAGAGACAAGGTCGGACGCTGCAACTGCGCACCCTCGCCCGGCCCCTTGCCCGCCAATGCGGCCAGTTGATTGCGGCTCAGGGCAATTTCCTCGTCCAGCGCATCGAGTTGTCGATGGGTTTCCGGCAACGGCGTTTGGGCCTGACTGACTTCGAAGTGCGTGCCGATCCCGCCGTCCAGACGCTTGTGCGCCAGATCGAGAATCTGCTGTTGCTGTTTGAGCGTGGCGGCGACGATGTCGCGCTGGGCGTACTGCAGCGACATCTGGATGTAGGCGCGCACGATGTTGTTCTGCAACTCCAACTGCGCCAGCCGCGCCTCGGCGGCGCTCATGTGCGCCAGATCCACAGCACGCTCGCTGGCGTTGCTCTCGCGGCCCCAGAGGTCGAGCGCGTAGCTCAAACCCAGCGCAGCGTTGTTGTCCCAAGTGGTGGAATTGGCCAGATCACCGGGACCGTAGAACGGATCGGTTGGCCAGTTGTGACGCTTGAGGGTCGACTCGCCATTGATCTGCAACGACTCGGCCGCTTGCGCGACGCCTGCCAGGGCTTTGGCCTGACGCACCCGCGCAGCGGCCATGGCCATGCTCGGGCTGCCTTGCACGGCGAGGTCGATCCAGCGATTGAGTTGCGGGTCGCCGTAGGCTTGCCACCATTGTGCGGTGGGCCAGTGGGCGTCACGGGCGGCGTGGGCGATGGCCTCGTCGGTGGCCAGCGCATTGGCCTCCAACGCTTTGCCCTGTGGGGCAATTCCTTCGGTACCGATGCAGCCGCCGAGAGCCAGGGAAAAAGCCAGAACACTGAGCGGCAAAAGCGCTCTGTTGATGCGACGCGGCACAGCTGCGAATTCCTGAGAAAGGGGTATGGCGGGGAGGTGTATAGGGAACGGCGCAATTCTAGGGGGGCGACCTGGCGGCGATAAGCTGGGATTCCTGTGAATCTTTGTTACCGTTAACGAGATAATCCGTTGGTCGGGGGTCTCAGCCCCCGAAACTTCGTGTCACAATTTGCCATCTCCCTTGAGAGCACCCCATGGACACTTTGCAAAACATGCGCGCCTTCAGTTGTGTGGCCGAAGCAGGCAGCTTCACCGCCGCCGCCGTGCAACTCGACACCACCACAGCCAACGTCTCGCGCGCGGTCTCCAACCTGGAAGCCCACCTGCAAACCCGCCTGCTCAACCGCACGACACGGCGCATCGCCCTGACCGAAGCCGGCAAGCGTTACTTGCTGCGCTGCGAGCAGATTCTGGCCTACGTCGAAGAGGCAGAGGCCGAAGCCAGCGAAGCCCACGCGCGCCCTGCCGGGCAGTTGAAAGTGCACACCATGACCGGCATCGGCCAGCACTTCGTCATCGACGCCATCGCCCGCTATCGCAAGACCCACCCGGACGTCACCTTCGACCTGACCATGGCCAACCGCGTGCCGGACCTGCTCGATGAAGGCTACGACGTCTCCATCGTGCTGGCCCGCGAACTGCCGGACTCCGGCTTCGTCTCGCAACGCCTGGGCATCACCTACAGCATCGTCTGTGCCTCACCGGCCTACGTGAAAGCCAACGGCTGCGCACAAAAGCCCAGCGACCTGCTCAACCACGCCTGCCTGCGCCTGGTCAGCCCGGTAATCCCTCTGGAAAAATGGGCCTTCGACGGCCCCGAAGGCCAGGAAATGGTCACCATCAACAGCTCCCCGTTCCTGGTGAACTCCGCCGACGCCATGAAAACCGCGATCATCAGCGGTATGGGCCTGGGTGTTCTACCGGTGTACGCCGCCATCGAAGGCTTGCGCAACGGCACGCTGGTACGGGTCATGCCCAACTACCGCTCGCAGGAACTGAACCTGTACGCGATCTACCCATCGCGGCAATACCTTGATGCAAAGATCAAGACGTGGGTCGAGTACCTGCGCGGCTCGTTGCCGGAAATCCTTGCTGCACACCAGGCAGAACTGGCCGCCTACGAACTCAGCGGCAGCCTCGCCGGAGCACGCGTAGCCAACTGATTTTCAACACACCGTGAAACCTGCAGGAGCTGCCGCAGGCTGCGATCTTTTGACCTTGATGTTTAAAAATCAAAAGATCGCAGCCTACGGCAGCTCCTACATTTCGGGCTTTTCGCGGAACTTTCCGACGTGTTTTGCAGGTTGTCCGTCGGAAGTGCGGTGGATAGGCTTTGGGTGTCGCTGACGAATCAGCGACCGGGTCTGGAAAACCCGCAGGATCACAGCACATGACATAATGCCGCGCTTTTTCAGCGCCGGTTTTTGAGTTATGGCGGCTGTACGTGGGAGACCTTCGGGTCTGCCGGGTTTGATCCTTTGCCGGTTTTTCCAGTCCGCGTACAGCTGCCACCCTTTCGCCTGGAAAACGAAACATGGCAGCTCCATTTCCATCTAAAGGATCTTTGTCATGAAAAAGCACAGCCCGAATCCGCCCGGAGCGGATAACACCTCTCCCTACGAATCGCCTGATTCGAAGAAATTCCACGAAGCCGCCGAGCGAGCGCTCGACCACTACCTCAAACCCAACGCCCTGACCCTGCGCTTCCACAAACCCAGCACCATGTTTCAGGTCGCGCCGGGCCAAGACAACGAAAGCCTCCTCGTCCACGCCTGCGAATCACTGGCGCAAGCCAACATCATGAGCAGCGACATCGCCGCCTACGTCGACCTCCCCGAACGGCGTGTAATTCTCGCGATCCAGCAAATCATCATGCTCGCGGAACTGGCCGTGAATCGCGTACTGGATAACGTCGACATCCCCCAACCCGCGCCACACAGCTGACCCCTTGCAGGAGTGAGCCTGCTCGCGATTGCAGGCTCACATTCAACATCGTAGGTGCCTGACACACCGTCATCGCGAGCAGGCTCACTCCTACAATGTGAATCGCATACAACCTGCTAAAAATCGATCGGCTGTCAGGCCGCCATCGCTGGCAGGCCAACTCCACACAAAAGCAACAGCAAGATCAAAAGATCGCAGCCTTCGGCAGCTCCTACAAAGGAGGCAAGGACAACCCGCACGCGGCGAATGCCGCCCCACTCAACAGGATGAGCGTTAGCTCGGCTGCAGCTCTTGATCTTGATCCACGGGCGACGTCGGAAGGCTGAGCGGAGGGATTGATCCGGGGGTGGGAGCGCAGCGACCGTTTGGCGCAGCCAAACACATCGAAAGGAGGTGCAGCGAAGCAAACCGGAAGCGATGCCCCCGGATCGATCCCGGAGCGAAGGCACCCCGAGCCCCAGCGAGCGGGCCGCACGTAGGAGCAAGCGTTTTTTTGCTTACTTTTTTTAGGCGTTTGTAAAAAAAGTGAGTCGCCGTAAGGGCGAAACCTCAAGCCGCCATCACAAACAAACCGGATATTCACCCCACCCACCAAACCCTGGTCGGCCCAGAGGCCGCCAAGACACCCCAAAACAAAAATGTTAGCTTGCTTGGCATCAAGCCCGAACAAGAGCCAAAAACGATGAAAAAAACAGTCCTGGCCTTCAGCCGCATCACCCCGCCCATGATCGAACGCCTCCAGCAAGAGTTCGACGTCATCGTCCCCAACCCAAAAAACGGCGACATCAACGCCCAATTCAACGAAGCCCTGCCCCACGCCCATGGCCTCATCGGCGTCGGCCGCAAACTCGGCAAAACCCAACTCGAAAACGCGACAAAACTCGAAGTGGTCTCCAGCGTCTCCGTCGGCTACGACAACTACGACCTCGACTACTTCAACGAACGCGGGATCATGCTCACCAACACCCCGGACGTGCTCACCGAAAGCACCGCCGACCTCGCCTTCACCCTGATCATGAGCAGCGCCCGCCGCGTCGCCGAACTCGACGCCTGGACCAAGGCCGGGCAATGGCAAGCCAGCGTCGGCGCCCCGCTGTTTGGCTGCGACGTGCATGGCAAAACCCTCGGCATCGTCGGCATGGGCAACATCGGGGCCGCTATCGCCCGCCGTGGCCGCTTCGGTTTCAACATGCCGATCCTCTACAGCGGCAACAGCCGCAAGAGCGAACTTGAACAAGCACTCGGCGCACAATTTCGCAGCCTCGATCAACTGCTGGCCGAAGCCGATTTCGTCTGCCTGGTCGTTCCGCTCAGTGACAAGACCCGCCACCTGATCAGCCATCGCGAACTGGGCCTGATGAAGCCAAGCGCGATTCTGGTCAACATCTCCCGTGGCCCGGTAGTCGACGAACCGGCGCTGATTGAAGCCCTGCAAAACAACCGGATTCGCGGTGCCGGCCTGGACGTGTACGAGAAAGAACCGCTGGCCGAGTCGCCCCTGTTCCAATTGAAAAATGCCGTGACCCTGCCGCACATCGGCTCGGCAACGAATGAAACCCGCGAAGCCATGGCCAATCGCGCCTTGGCCAACTTGCGCAGCGCGTTGCTCGGCGAACGCCCGCAAGACCTGGTAAACCCGCAAGTTTGGCGTGGCTGAAAAAACGGGAAAGTGCGCCATGGCACTTGCCCGTTAGTTGGTTTAATACACAACTTGAAATTGAACAACAAACCTAATTAAACAACAAAATTATAAGCTCTCCGAATTGTCGAATAATCGACAATGCAATGGAGAGCTAAAACCTTGAACGCCCTGACCACCGACAGACTTATCCGTTACAGCAAAGTTATATTGATGGCTTACATCAGTTTCTTTGGCCTACTGGTGATGACTCACAACTTCACCGACTATGATTCAAACTACACTTACGTGGCGCACATCCTGAGCATGGACACCACCACTGCCAGTGACACCATCAAGTATCGAGCCATCGAGTCGCCGATGATTCATCACCGGATCTACTGGTTCATTATCACCCTGGAAGTCACGTATACAGTGTTGTGCCTGATAGGCACCTATCAGCTCTATCGCAACATCAACGCCACCGCCGAAATATTCCACGAGGCAAAAAAGTTCTCGATCATGGGCATCCTCGCGGCAATATTCATTTATTACGTGTGCCTGCAAACCGTGGGGGTGGAATGGTTTGACATGGACACTTCGCAATCATGGAATGCCAAGGACTGGGCACGGCATATCGTTGACTTCATCTTCCCTGTCATGATTTACATCACCTTGAAAGTCGAGCGCTGAAGTTCAGCGCTCGTTTTATTTCAAACCAACTTTCCCGACATCGGCGGCGCCACCGCTTTCGGTTTGCGAAACACCAGCACGTTGCCCAGCATCACTAACACCAGTCCGAACAGCGCCGGCGCCGTCCACTGATACCCTTCGGCAAACGCGGAGACGTTCAACGCCACCACCGGGAACAGCACCGTACAGTACGCGGCGCGCTCCGGCCCCATGCGCCCGACCAGCGTCAGATACGCGGTGAAACCGATGACCGAACCCGGTATCACCAGATACAGCAGAGCCCCTACATAACGCGGCGACCCGTCCATGTTGAATGGAATGCCTTTGACCAGGCACCACACCGACAACATCGCCGCGCCGTAGGCCATGCCCCAGGCGTTGGTGGTCAGCGGCTTGAGACCCGCCTTTTGTTGCAGGCTCGACAGCATGTTGCCCGCCGAGAAACACAAGGTGCCGCACAGCGCCAGCCCCAAGCCGAGCAAGGTTTGCGGACTGGCGTGATGACCGGCCAACTCCGGCCAGAACAACATGCCCAACCCGAACAGGCCCAGCGCACCGCCCATCAGCACGTTTGGGGCAATACGCTGACCGAAAAACACCCTTGCATTGAGCGCGTTCCATAGCGTGGCGGTAGAAAACACCACCGCCACCAAGCCGCTGGGAATCCACTGACTGGCGGTGAGAAAGCACATGAAATTGATGCAAAACAGACACAAGCCCTGGGCCACGCAGATCAAATGGCCGCGCCGGTTCATGGGTTGCAGTCGACGACTCAACAGCAACAGCACGAACAACACCAGCGCGGCGAGTCCAAAGCGGTAGACGATCGACACCGGGATCGCCACCACACCCAATTGCCATTTCAAGGCAATCCATGTGGTGCCCCAGATCAGCACCGTCAGCAGATACAACGACAGGTTCATGGTAAACACTCCTAGATAGGCCTTGAGTGTCAGTTGCGGCAGGTGACAAGCGCTTGCATAAACTTGCGCTTTTGTCGGGCGGCCGGCTGGCAGCGGGACGGCTACGGAGTACGATGCAAGGCGTTGAAGAGAACCGATCATGTCCGCCATCGATAACCTGCAAGTCTTCCAGGCGCTTAACCGCTCGCCGAACTCTCGCCTGCTGCACAGCGCCGAGCTCGGCGACGGTTTGTCTGCGGCCCTGTGGACCAACCACCACGACGCCCAGGAATACGAAGCACCGAGTCATCACACCCTGTCGTGCTACATCGCCGGTGGCACCGGCACGTTTCGCCGCGGTCAACCGGGGCACAAGGGTGGCCCGGACAAGTTGTGCATCCTGCCGGCCGATCACGAATCGGGCTGGGTCATCAACGGCGATATCCGCCTGGCACACTTGTATTTCAGCGCTGAACAATTTGCCCTTGGTTGCATCACCTTGCTTGATCGCGAACCGCGACAGATGCAGTTGCGCGAGCAGACCTTTCTTGAAGACCCACACCAGGCGCAACGTTTCCGACAGTTACTGACGCTGAACTGGGACGAACCCGCCGAACGTTTGCTGACCAGTAGCCTTGCTCATGAATTGATCAGCCATACCTTGCTCAGTCAGGTTGGTGTTCGTCAGGGCTTGCGCCTCAAGGGCGGGCTGGCGCCGCACCAGCGCCGACAATTGGTGGAGTTCATTGATGCGCAGTTGGCCGAGCCCATCAGCCTTGGGCAATTGGCCGGGTTGTGTGCCCTGTCGGAGTACCACTTTGCACGGATGTTTCGCGTGAGTTTCGGACTGCCACCGCATCAGTACGTGTTGGCGCGACGTCTGAGCCGGGCGCGGGAATGGCTGCGCAATACAACGTTGCCGTTGGGTGAGATTGCGCTGGCGTGCGGGTTTGCCAGCGCCAGTCATTTCGCCAATCGGTTCCGGCAGATTTCGGGCGGGACGCCCGGGGAGTATCGGCAGGCGTTTTTGCGTTAGTGCCAAAGTCTTTATCGCCTGTCATGGCCCCTTCGCGAGCAAGCCCGCTCCCACACTTGGAAATGTATTCCCTCCTGTGAAATCTGGCTTGCTCGCGAAGAACGATGACGCGGTTTCAGGTCAGAACTCCAGGGTGCTCGACAACGATACCTGCCGCGAATCCCCCATGGACACAAAGAACCGGCTCGCCGACGAGGTGTAATACGTGCGATCAAACAGGTTCTTCACATTGAGCTGAAATTTGACCTTCTGCCCTTCTACCTTGGTGTCGTAAGTCGCAAAGGCATCGGCCACGGTGTAGCTCGGCAGGTCGAAATCATTCACCGCGTTACCCGCTCTCTCGCCGACATACCGCGCCCCGGCACCCACGCGCAATTGATCGCCACCGATCACACTGCCGAAGTCATACACCGCCGAGAATGAGCCGCTGTTTTTCGCCACGTTCTGCAGACGTTTGCCCTTGTAGGTCGGGTCCTCGGTCACTTCGGCATCGGTGTAGGCGTAGCTGCCGATCAGGCTCCAGCGGTCGCTGAGTTGGCCGGTCAAATCCATTTCAAGACCCCGCGAACGTACTTCACCGGCAGCGCTGTAAATCGTCGTCGGGCCTTCAGAGTTGGCGACCAGCACGTTGCGTTTTTTGATATCGAACAGCGCGATGTTGCCGGTGATGCGCCCCGGCATGTCCAGCCGTGCGCCCAGCTCCCACGACTTGGCCTCTTCCGGCGCAATGCTGCCGTCGAGCACGGTGCTGCTGCCGCTCAGCGGGGCGATGGTCGAGTTGGGTTTGAACGATTCGGTGTAGCTGCCATAGAACGACAGCTCATCGGTGTAGCGATACACCAGACCTGCGCGCGGCACCCATTTCTGGCCATTGCTGTCGGTGTTGGCCTTGAATGGCACGCCTTTGCCAGCGTACTGGTCGTACGCCTGAAAACGAGCACCGGCGACCAGAATCCACTGGTCATCAAGGTGGATCGAGTCCTGCAAAAACACCGAGTCGCTGCGCAGCAGATCGGTCTGCGCGCTGTCCGCCGCGCTGACCGTGGTGCCTTCGACTTCACGGCCATACACCGGGTTGACGTAGCTGAAGGTGCTCAGGCTTTTCTGGCGGATCAGGTCAGCACGGTAGATCTTGCGGTACTCGTCATCGACGCCAAACACCAGGTCATGCTGCATGCCCAGCACGTTGACCTTGCCTTCGAGGCTGGCCGTGGTGAAACGGTCGGTGGTGATCGCGTTGCGCGTGCCATCCATGTTGCGGGTCAGCGTGCCTTTGTTGGTGTCGATCGCTGTGACACGGACTTGGCTGGCGTCGTAGGTTTCGCGGTTCCAGCTGTAGCCAAAGTGGGCTTTCCAGTCGTCGTTGAGTTCGTGATCGGCTTCGACGTGATACAAGTCCGAACGCCCTTCCATATCGTTGAACGGCTCGTCGAGACGCTCCTTGCGCGAGATGTTCAGCGGGTGGTTGGTGCGTGGATCGATGACCGTGCCACGATCGAACGGCGTGAGAAATTCACGATGCTCGTAGCCGAAGGACAGCTTGGTCCGCTCGCCGAACCAGGCCAGCGACGGGGCGATCAGGGTTTCGCGGTGAGTGCCGAAGTTGCGCCAGTAATCCTCGTCTTCGTGATCGATCACCAGACGATACGCCAGCCCGGATTCGCCCAGCGCACCCGTGCTGTCGAAGGTGCCGCCGCTGCCATTCTTGCCTTCGCCGTAGGTCGAGCCGCGCAGGGTCAGGGCGTTGTACTGAGTCAGCTCAGGCTTCTTGCTGACCATGTTGACCACGCCGCCCGGGTCCTGAATCCCGTAAAGCAATGACGCCGGCCCCTTGAGCACTTCGACCCGGTCCACGGTGGCGTTCATGCCCCGCCCCTGCACCAATGGCATGCCGTCGCGCATGATCGAGCCGTTGCGGTTATCACCGAAACCGCGGGTCATCACTGAGTCCTGAGTGCTGCCCAAGGTGTTGCCCTGGGTGATGCCACTGACGTTGGCCAGCGCATCGTCGAGATTGCGCGGCGCCTGATCGCGAATGACCTGGGCCGGGATGACGTTGACGGTCTGCGGGATTTCCTGAAGCGACGCCGAAGAACGCATCACCGAACTGGTGTGCGGCGGCTGGTAGCTCATCGACTCGTCGCGCACCGACGTGATGGTGGTGGCGCCGAGGTTCAACGCACCGCCAGCGGGTTGCGGTTCAAGCACCAGGGTGTGGCTGTCGGTGCGGCGCCCGTTCAAGCCGGAACCGGTGAGCAGGCGCCGCAAGGCTTGCTCGGCACTCATCTGGCCGTTGACCGCCGGAGCGTTCAGGCCGTAGGGCGCTTCATCGGTGTAAACCACACTCTGCCCGGTGACACGGCTGAAATCGCTCAGGGCTTGCGGCAGCGGTTGGGCGGCCAGGGAGAAACTGAACTGCTTTTGCGCCTGACTGCTGGTGGTTTCAGCGGCGAGCGCCACGCTCATCGGCAACAACGCCAATGCCGAAAAACTCAACGCCGACGCACCGAACCACTGTTTGACCGAACCCGACTTTGCCCTGGACTTCATTGCTCAATGACCTGTGTAGAACCGCAACGGATGCGAATGACTCGCAGTTTCAGTCACTACACGGATGGGGCTCGGGTTTACCTCACCACAATTTTGAAAATATTTTTGGAGGATGTGCCGACGCCTTCGGGAGCCCCTCCCCCAAGGGCACCACATTTCAAATTGTGGGAAGGGGGCTTGCTCCCGAAGAGGCCAGTGACCTCAACGCAGAATGATCAGCTGCCCGAGCACCTGATGCTGCTCAAACCCCAACACCGATTGCAGCGAACTCAGCACAGCCTGCGCATCCCTGCTCGGAAAACTGCCACTGACCTTGCGCGCCGCCAGTTCATCGTTGAGCAACACAATTCGTCCGGGGTAATAGCGACGCAGATCCGCCACCACATCGCCCAGCGTCGACTTGTAATAAGTCAGCCAGCCCTGACGCCAGGCAAGCTGCGCCTCGCTGTCGACGGCGTGGAGTTTTTGCGCAGCACCTTCACCGTAGGCCACTTGCTGGCCGGCCGTAAGAATCTGCTGCTCGCCATCGCGATCGGCCGTCACCCCGACCCGCCCGGACAACACCGTGACCTGCGCGCCATGGGGTTGCAGACGCACTTCAAATTGCGTGCCGAGCACCCGCGCCTCGCCCTTGCGGGCCTCGACCACAAACGGCTCGCCAGTGTGCGTGACGCTGAAAAAACCGGCACCGCGACGCAATTGCACATGACGCTCGCCATGGCTGAAGTCCACCGCGATGGCGCTGTCGGCATCGAGGGTCACTTGCGATTGATCGGCCAGGGTCACGGTGCGAATCTCACCGGGCGCCGAGACATAGTCAGCGCCCAGATCATCGAACCAGCGCTGCGGCTGCCACCCCGTACCGAGGCTGACCATCAACAGCAGGCACGCGGCCATCGCCAAAGCCCCGCCCCCACGCAAAAGCAGCGAACGGCGCGGGCGATCCATCGCATTGAGGTAGCCCTGTAGCGCCAACGCCTGCTCATCGGCCAATGTTCGCGCGGGGCCTTCGCTCAATTCCCAGACCACTTGCGCCTGCGCATAGGCCTCGGCGTGGGCGGGATCAGCGCGCAGCCATTGGCTGAACGTGAGTTGATCGCCAGCGCTAGGCCGATCATGCAACAGGCTCAGCCAGGCAAACGCTGCCTGTTCCTGCGCAAGGGTCGGGATGATGGGCTCTGAAGGATTCACGGTGCTTTCCCTGGCAGGCGTGGCGCGGGTTCGCGCAGGCTGGCCTTGCAGGCCTCGAGGGCGCGCATCATATGTTTTTCGACGGCACTTTGGGACAGGCCCATGGCCTTGGCGATTTGCGCGTACTTGCGCCCGTGAATGCGATTGAGCAAAAAGATTTGCCGGGTGCGCTCGGGCAAAGCGCGCAACGCCGCTTCGACATGACGCAGATCATTGCCCGCTTCTAGCGCGGCTTGCGGTTCGCTGCCCCGGCTGTCCGGCTCTTCAGGTTGCCAGCCCTCGTTGACGCGCACCCGCGTGCCTTCACTGCGCAGATGGTCAATGGCAATGTTGCCGGCGCAGCGCAACAGGTAGGTGCTGAGTTCTTCCACCTGCACCAGCGGACGCCGCCAGAAACGCAGAAACAGATCCTGAACCAGGTCGGCTGCCGTCGCCCGGCAACCGACACGGCGAGTGACCAGCGCTTCCATTTGCGAGCGCTGGGACAGGAACACTTGAAGAAAATGTGCACGCGCCCCACGCGGCTCGTCGTCGCGAGATTCCGGGGGCAGACCGATCAACACGTCAGCCCTGCGCCCATGCGGCAACCGGACTGGCCAACAGGCTCATCCCGGCCAGCGCCATTGCGAGTCGCGGTCGATACGGCAGCAACAGCACCAGCGTCAACGCACTGATCATCAACACCGCGACCCAGTCGACCAGACCGAAACTCCAGCCGTTGGCCGTCACCGCCGCCCAAAGCGATACACACAACAGCAACCCTCCCGCCAGCATCAGGCCACGACGGCGTCGGGCAGAGGGTTTGTGGCCGAGCAGTTCATCGTGATGTCGAGGCATCGACAGGCAAAGCGCCGTGAACCCGGCGTAACAAAGCAACAGCGCCAGCAGCATCAGTTCGCCCCTTGTTCAAGCGTGATCGGTCGAGACGTTTCGCGGCGCGTTTTTTTAACGCTGGCGGTGTTGCCGGCGCGCTGCATTTTCCATGCAGCCCAAGCCAGGAAGAAACCGGCGGCGAGACACGTCAGATCAAACCCGGCCATTGCCCAATCGCCCTGCCTCAGCGTTACGCCGAGATTCCATGGCGTGGTCAGCGCATTGATCAGCGGCACCGCCATAAACAGTGCAGCACCCAGCACGAGCTGATCGATCCATGCCTTGCGCCCGACACGCAATAGCGCATGCGCCAGGCTCAATCCCCAAGCGATGAAAAACGCATTCACTTCCCAATCTGCCCGCCCGGTCAAAGCCACTGGCAACAGCCGATTGGCCAAAAAGTACACCGCAACCGCCGTCAGCAACCCTGCCATGCTGGCAACGTTCAGCACTTCAACCAGCCGCAACTCGAACGGCATAACACCGCTTTTGGCGTGTTTGAGCTGGCGCTTGCCGAGCCAGATCACCAGCCCAGTGCCGATCATCGCCGTGCCGGCCAAACCACAAATGAAATACAGCCAGCGCAGCACCGGCCCGGCAAAGTGGCCCATGTGCAAACCATAGAAAGTGCCGCTCACCGCCATCGCCACGGGTTGCGCCGGTGTGCGCCCGAGCATTTTTCCGGTAACGCCATTGAAGGTCACTGCGCTGCCGAAATCGTGCACCACTCGATCACCGGCGCGCGACAGCACCACCGAGGCATGTTCATCACCGGGATGATTCACCGTTAGCCGCGTGGTGTGGCCACCGGACCATTGCGCACTGGCCTTGGCCAACAAGGGTGCCAGCGGTGCCAGTGCAGCAGGGACATTGGCCCGTTCCGGCGCCTTCGAGGCGGGAAACACCTCATCGTAAAACGACCGCACGTCGCCGCCGCAAGAAGCCAGAATGCTCGCCGGCATGACCATCGACATGAAAATCACCAGGCTGCTGTAGGTGATCATCAAGTGAAACGGCAACACCAGCACGCCCACGGCGTTATGTCCGTCGAGCCAGGAACGCTGGCCCTTGCGCGGGCGAAACGTGAAGAAGTCCTTGAAGATTTTCTTGTGGGTGATGATCCCGGTGATCAACGCGACGAACATCACCATCGCGGCGATCGTCGCCAGCCAGCGGCCCCACGGGTATGGCATTTGTAGCTGGAAGTGGAAACGGTAGAAGAACTCGCCGCCCATGCTTTGGCGGCCCAGCACTTCGGTGCCGGTTTGCGCGTCGAGGGTTTTGGATTCAAAGCGGCCGCGCTCGCCAGGCTTCGCAGGTGCCTGCTGCCAGCGCACGGTCAAGCCGGGATCGCGAGCATCGGGCAAGTCGATCAGCCAACGTGAGGCACCCGCAGCGTGTTGTTGCAGATAATCCTGGGCCAGGCTCAGGCTGGCCTCGGCATTGATTGGCCGCGCGGGGATTTCCGGCTGCATCCAGTGACTGATTTCATCCTTGAAATAAGCCAGGGTTCCCGTCAGAAAAATCGCGAACAACAGCCAGCCGAACAGCAGTCCGGCCCACGTGTGCAGCCAGGCCATGGCCTGACGAAAACCCTCTTTCATGCAAAACCCAACCCACGTGCCGCGCCGCAAATGGTCGCCAGAATCACGCTCGGCACCAGCAAGCCAACCCATGCCGACCACGCCGTGCGACAGGCAAAGCACCAGAGCACAGCGACCAGATAGACCAGAAACGAGAGGGTCATGCCGGTGACCACGGCTTCAGCACGGCTCAGTGGCAGCCACATCGTCAAGGTCACGCTGGCCAGCGCCGCAACCAGATAGCCGCCGAACACCGCGGCCAACACCCGTGAGGTAACGGCCAGACGATAGGACATGGGGAGAGTGGCAAGTTTGCCTTTCATGTTTCGACCCTGAAACGGAAAACGCTCGGCCGACAAGCCGAACCAACAGGCGAGCAATACTAATGATAAATATTCTCATACGCAAAAGCATCTGATTGCCGGCGCAGGGTTTTACCCGTTCAATTGGCAAGCCGGGCCGTGGCTTGCCTTGGCAAAATGCGCTGAAAACAAAACGGGCCTGCTTTCGCAGGCCCGTTTTCTGGGGATGGCTTAAAAAATCAGCGTATCAACTGTTGATCGCTGCCTGTTCATTCTCAAAAAATTCTTCCTCCAGCAGTGCGTCATTCGCCTTGCTAAATGGCACCACAGCAGCGCGTGGTTTGCCCCGCAGTTTGCCGAAAAGGTGATCCAGCGCATGCTCCAGTTTTTCGGCTGCACCATCGATCGCTTGTTCCAGCGTATCGGCTTTATGGGTGACGGAAATCGGTTGATGGCCTTTTGGCCGCGCCTCCAGTTGGCAGCGCATGTCATGGGGACCAGGTTTGTCACCGTTCTCGTCGCTCAGATGGACTTCGACACGGGTCAGGTCTTCTTCATAACGGTCGAGCGTGCTCTCAATGGTTGTACGTACCCACTCCTCCAGTCGTTTACTGCTTTGAATATGGTTATCGCTGTTGACTTGGATTTGCATAGTTCATCCCTTATTTCAGCTAGCTCGCAAGAGGCCTTGATCAGGATTTCGTGACCCCTTGATTACAACAATCGGCCCGACTGACGAACATTTCAACCCCTGAAAAAAGAAAAATATTCATTCGCAAAAAAAGCCGGACAACCGAGTAAGTCACTGGTAATGTCGGGAGTTGGGTCGACTTGTCATCCTGCAAGATTTACTCACAATTGCCCTCGTTCAACGGGTGCAAACTGCGAAAAATCCCTGCCTCCTCCACCAGCCAATCGTGCACTGCACGCACGCCAGGATGGCTCAACGCCCCCGGCGCATACAGCAACATGTAACGTTTGTGATTGGGCACCGACAGCCCGAACGGCACCATCAACGTGCCCCGCTCCAGCTCATCGTTGAGCAGCGTGCGCCGGGCAATCGCCACCCCCATACCGGCGATGGCCGCTTCGATGGTCAGGTGGTTGCGATTGAAGGTATGCCCTCGTCGCACGTCCGCGCCCTCGAAGCCGATCGCGTTCAAATAAAACTCCCATTCCGTATATTCATAACTGCCGCGCCAGGCGGTGATGTCGTGCAGCAACGGAAAATGCCCCAGATCCGCCGGCCCATGCAGCGGCGGACGCCCGCGCAGCAGGCTCGGCGCGCACACCGGGAAAATCTGCTCATCGAGCAAGGCTGTGGATAACAATCCCGGGTAACTGCCGTCGTTCAGATCGATCGCCAGATCGAAATCGCCCTCGTGCAGCGGCACACTGCTGTCTTCAGCCACCAGCCGCAACTGGATGTCCGGGTATCGTTGCTGCAAGCGTGGCAGGCGCGGCGTCAGCCATTTGCTGAGGAACGACGGAATCGAACGCAGCCGCAAAACCCCACTGATCATCCCCGCATCCAGGCGCCGCAATTCGGCATCGATGCTGCCGTAGGCCTCGTTGACCGTCATCGCCAACCGCTGCCCTTCCGCGCTCAGTTCCACCCCTCGCGCACGACGATGAAACAGGCGAAAACCAAGACGCTCCTCCAGTTGACGAATTTGCTGGCTGACCGCCCCCGGCGTGATGTGCAGTTCTTCTGCACAGCGGGTGAAGGACAGGTGCCGCGCGGCACAGGAAAACACCTGCAGCCAGACGTAAGTCTGGGCATGCAATTGACGACTCATCGTTTAGTCCTGCTAAAGGCTGTCTTAGGAAATTTCGTTGGTCACACAAGACCGAGGTAGGCAGTATCGCCGACCTTGCGCTTGGCCTACAAAAAATGGCAGCGATTCCTACACCATTGCTTGTAAGGCTTTAGCATGGCTATCAGTGTTTTCGATCTATTCAAAGTCGGCATCGGCCCGTCCAGTTCCCACACCGTCGGCCCGATGCGCGCTGCTGCAACCTTCACTCAGGCACTGATCGACGAGCATTGGCTCAACGATGTACAACGCGTGGAAATCCGCTTGTACGGTTCGTTGTCCGCCACAGGCGTCGGCCACGCCACCGACCGCGCCACGGTCATGGGCCTGATGGGCGAGTGGCCAGACAGCATCGATCCGTCGACCATCGACCCACGCATCCAGCAACTGCGCGAGACCGGCCAACTGTCCCTCGCCGGCCAGCGGTCAATTGCCTTCAACTGGCAACGCGATCTCCTGCTGCTCGACGAGAGCCTGCCCTACCATCCCAACGCCATGTCCCTGACAGCCTTTGGCGAAAGCGCTGCACTGTTTACGCAAACGTACTACTCGGTCGGTGGCGGTTTCATCATCGAAGCGGCAGAAGCCGAATCCGGCGTGGCGCCGGCCAGCGACGTGGTATTGCCGTACGACTTTTCCAGCGCCGCCGAACTGTTGTCGCTGTGCAAGCAGCACAACCTGCGGGTTTTCGAGCTGATGATGGCCAATGAACGGGCCTGGCGCAGCGACACCGAAATTCGTCAGGGCCTGCTGCACATCTGGTCGGTGATGCGCGAATGCGTCGAGCAAGGCCTGCGCCACGAAGGCCTGTTGCCCGGCGGTCTCAATGTGCCGCGCCGCGCGGCAAAACTGCACCGTAGTCTGCTGGAAATCGGCAAACCGAATGTCATCAGCTCGACGCTGTCGGCGATGGAGTGGGTCAACCTGTTCGCCCTCGCCGTCAACGAAGAAAACGCCGCGGGCGGGCGCATGGTTACCGCACCGACCAACGGCGCCGCCGGGATCATTCCTGCGGTTCTGCACTACTACATGAAATTCAACCCGGACGCGTCCGACGATGACGTCGTCGTTTTCTTCCTGAGCGCCGCCGCTGTCGGCATTTTGTGTAAGAAAAACGCCTCGATTTCCGGCGCCGAAGTCGGCTGTCAGGGCGAGGTCGGTTCCGCCTGCGCGATGGCCGCTGCCGGCCTGGCCGACGTGCTCGGCGCCACCCCGGAGCAACTGGAGAACGCCGCCGAGATCGGCCTCGAACACAACCTGGGCCTGACCTGCGATCCGGTCGGCGGGCTGGTGCAAGTGCCCTGTATCGAGCGCAACGCCATCGCCGCAGTGAAGGCGATCAACGCCACGCAAATGGCCCTGCGCGGTGACGGTAACCACTTCATTTCCCTCGACCGGGTGATCCGCACCATGCGCGATACCGGCGCCGACATGCACGACAAATACAAAGAGACTTCACGGGGTGGCCTGGCGGTGAACTGGGTGGAATGCTGATCAGCCTGACTGCACTGTCAGCGATCATCGACGCGTTCCTGCCCTGAAACAGGACGTCAATGAACAAGGCGAGCCCATGGCTCGCCTTGTTTTTGTCCGTGTTCATTGTTCGACAATTATTCCGGCATAGCCCTTGCTACAGCACTTGCATAAAGCGATATGGCGAAATGGCCACGGAATGGCCGGTGGTCTGGATGGGCGAACCAACCCGATCGCGGCCGGTCAACAACTGCACGTTCAATCAGGCGGTGACGCATCATGGACAATCCTTTTCAGATCATTACCGATGCCTTCGCGCCGGACTATCAGATCAACCTGAGCATTCAGGGCCTGGATGGCAGCATCATGCTGACCCTGTCCAACAGCGGCCGCATCGTGGCCAAACGCATGATCAGCACCGAACAACGCAACGACCCCAAACGCCTCAAGCGTCTGGTGCAAAGCATCCAGTTCGGCATCGCCATCGAACAAGGCCACAGTGCCATGGCGATCCTTGAAGCGATGACCCGCGGCGACGGCCTGACCCCGCCACCGCAGCGAATCAGCGGTGAGCCTCGGCAGGCTGCCGGGCTTTAAAGCTCGCCCTTCTCGATCTCAGGGTGTTCACCGGAACCTGCTCCGAGCTTGCGTTGCGGCTTGTCGATTTTCACCGAAGGAAATTGCGACGAGGCGTAACGCACCACCAGAATCGAAAACGCCAGCAGCAAAATCCCGCCGCACAGGTAGATGATGCCCATGTCCGGAGGGTTGTGGTGCGAGACGTTGGAGATCAGCAGACGGGTCAGTGCGGTGATCGCCACGTAGATCAGAAAGCGCACCGGCATGTGGTTGGTCTTGAAGTAAATCCCGACCATCGCGCCCAGTTCCAGATAGATGAACAGCAACAGAATGTCATCAATCTTGATATGCCCCTCTTCGAGCATCCCGAGAAACTCCATCACCGCCGCCCACGCCGTCACCGCCCCGATGGCGAACAGCGCCAGGTAGTGGAAAGTTTCGACGAACAGGTTGCCCAGGGACTCGGCCAGTTGATGCACGTTTTGCCGCAGTTTCTCGGCCCAGTTGATTTTCACGATGATGTTCCTTAGCCCGATTCGAGCGGATGATGCGTGTTGGACATGACGTTTTTCTGCATGCTTTGGGTTTCATGCAGAAAAGAGGCCACGCCATCATGGCGAGGTGCCACGAAGCGCGCGCCGTGGCGTTTCGTCGCAGTGCCTGCGCAAGGCTGACAAACCCTGAATTCGGTCTACATTGAAAAGCCACTACCCATGGCGCAGGGATTCGCTTATCCTTTTCGCTGTATATGGATACAGTAGTCGTGAAGACAACTTAACGTGAAGGCATGTGAGGTGGTGAATGGCCGTCGAAGTGGTATACCGCAGCAGCCGAGATCTGGAGCGCTTGTTCATGGATAAAGCCGAAGCTGACCGTCATGACAAAATGCTCGAACTGGCCGAATATCTGGCCGATGTGTTGCAAAAAGCCGTTCCGTCCATGACTGAGCAGCAAGTGGAAGAAGCCGGGATCTACATGGCGAAGAACCGCGATGTGTTCGCCCGGGCGTTCAAGAACCAGCCTGATGCACTCTCGGAGCTGATCAATGCACCGGCTGAGCCGGTCGAGAAGGCCGAGGCAGAGGAATCTGCCGAAGCGCCGTTGAAACCGGCAAAAGCGGTGAAAGCTGCGAAGTAATCAATGCCCGAATTGAATAGGCCCTGAGTCGAATGGCTCAGGGCCTTTTTCATGCAGGTGTCTCAGCGATACAACACTTTTTCCGCCAACTCATCGGCCACCCTCGCCGGTGAACGTTTTTCCGCCTGTGCATGGGCAAACACTTCAGTCAGCCGCGAACTGATTTTCGACAGATGCGCGGTGATCGTGGGCAACTCTTCGCCGCGATGTTTCAGTGAAACGTAGATCAGGCCGCCGGCATTGATCACGTAATCCGGGGCATACAGTATGCCGCGCCGCTCCAGTTGATCGGCCACGTCCAGATGCGTCAGCTGATTGTTCGCAGAACCCGCTACCGCCGAGCAACGCAGTTGCGTGACCGTGTGACTGTTGAGCACACCGCCCAGCCCACACGGCGCCAGAATGTCGCAAGGCGTGCAGAGCAGCGCATCGTTGGCGATTGGATGGGCGTTGAGTTGCTCCATCGCCAGTTGCACCTTGCCGTGGTCGATGTCGCTGACCAGCAGTTCGGCGCCCGCCGCGTGAAGCTGCTCGGCCAGTGCGTAACCGACATTGCCCAAACCCTGAATCGCCACGCGCAGGCCTTCGAGGTTATCGCTGCCCAACCGCGCCATGGCGGTGGCCCGAATTCCGGCGAACACGCCCATGGCCGCGTGTGGCGCGGGGTCGCCGGCCGAGGTGGTGCTGGTGACATGCTGCGTCTGCTGGGCGATGCAATCCATGTCCGCCACGCAAGTGCCACTGTCGATGGCGGTGATGTAGCGACCGTCGAGTTGATCAATGCAGCGGCCGAAGGCTTCAAATAACGTCCCGCGATTTTCCACATGCACCGGGCGCACGATCACCGCCACGCCTCCGCCCTGCGGCAGCCCGGCCAGCGCAGCTTTGTAGCTCATGCCCTGAGCGAGACGAATGGCGTCCTCAACGGCTGATTCGTCATTGGGATAGGCAAGATAACGACATCCGCCAAGGGCTGGCCCGAGGCGACTGTTATGGATGGCAATGACCGCCTTCAACCCGGAGACCGGATCAACGCTCAGGTGCAGCGATTCCAGGCGAGTGCTTTGCATGAGCGCAAACATCGTTGGGCTCCCGAATCACTTCTTGTAGAACGCCAGTATAGGCTTGCGCCCGAAAATTGCAGAAGCGCACCGGAATAAGCACCCGCGCTGACACTGGATTTGCGGCATAACCCCAGATTGGCGCAGCCAGGCACTGGACGAATGGCATGGACGGGGCTAAAACGGGGCATTACCCGGAGATCCTGATGAGTGCGCGCCAACGTTTTTTCGAGTGTCTGCAACGTTCACCGCCTGCCCTGTTCGAGACCGCGCTGTGGATCGCGGCCGAACACGATAAAACGGTCAATCCCGAGGCGCTTATGCAGGACTTCAAGGAGTTGCAGCAGCGGGTCAGCTATGGCTTGCCGATGCTGCCGGTCAGCGAACTGGCACAGCCGCTATTACGGCGGATGACAGAGCTAGGCTTCGCTCAGGACGACTTCCTCCCGCTGCGCCCACAAGCCGCGTTGTTGCACAAAGTGCTGCAAACCCGACGCGGCCAGCCTTTGGTGTTGGCGTTGATTGCCCTGGAACTGGCGCGCGCGCTGGAAATTCCACTGGCCGGGGTCAACTTTCCCGGGCACTTCCTGCTCCGGGTACCCGGGGCCGACCACTTGCTTGACCCCTGCGGGGGGCGACGCCTGTACCCCAACGACTGTCGAGAACTGTTGCAGCGCCAATACGGCCCGAACATGAAGCTCAACGCCGACCATCTGCTGACTGCAACGCCGGTGCAGATGCTTCAACGCCTGTCACGTAACCTGCGCCAGTTGTACCTGTCTCACGATGACTTTATCGCGGCCCTGATCGACGCCGAACGCGTGCTTGAACTGGGCGACGCCAACGCCGCCGATTACCTGGCCCGCGCCAGTCTCTATCAGCGGCTCGACTGCCCGAATGCCGAACGCTTCGATCTGGAGCATGCGCTACTGCTCAGTGATGACCCGATTCAGCGCTTGCGCCTGACCGAACGGCTCGGGCATCTCCCGCCCAATTCCATAGTCCACTGATCCCTTGTGCGAGCGGGCTTGCTCGCGAATGCGCTGTATCAGTCAAAATCTCTGTGTCTGACACGGTGCTTTCGCGAGCAAGCCCGCTCCCACAGGAATTTACGGTGTATCTGGCTGGTTGGCGGGATGCGCCTTGATGAACGCCGGATGTTCAGCGGCCAATGCCGCCACGCGGCGAATCCGCGGATAAGCCTGCAGCGAAACATTGAACCGCTGCGCGGCATACAACTGCGGGATCAGGTAGACGTCCGCCAAGCATGGCCACTCACCGAAACAGAAACCGCTGTCACCGATCAACTGTTCCACCGTCGCCAGCCCCTGCCCGATCCAGTGACTGATCCACTCCACCACCTGCGGCTCATCGTGCCCCAACTGACGCAGACGATTGAGCACGCTGACGTTGTGCAGCGGGTGCACATCGCACCCGATCACCGCCGCCACGCCGCGCACATGCGCACGGGTAGCAAGGTCTTCGGGCAGCAGAGGCATCTGTGGATAACGCTCTTCCAGATACTCGATGATCGCCGGCGACTGAATCAGCAGTTCGCCTTCGTCAGTACGCAACGCCGGCACCCGCCCCTGCGGATTGATCGCCAGATACGCCGCTTGCCGATGTTCGCCACCGGACGGTGCAATCAGGTTGACCGGCAGTGCCTGATAATCAAGCCCCTTGAGCGCGAGCGCGATCCGCACCCGATACGACGAGGTCGAACGGTAATAGGTATAGAGATCCATGAGCCGCTCCTGTCAGCGCGCCGCCAGCACTTTGCCGCGGCATTCGCCAAAACCGATGGAAGCAAAACCGTCACGGGCACAACGCGCACGCAGGATGATTTCGTCGCCATCCTCAAGAAATTTGCGCACTTCGCCGGACGCCAGTTCTATCGGCTTTTTGCCGCCCTCGGTGATTTCCAGCAGGCTGCCGAACTGACCGTTTTCAGGACCGGACAAAGTGCCAGAGCCGAACAGATCACCGGCCTGCAACTGGCAACCGTTGACGCTGTGGTGCGCAACCATTTGCGCGACGGTCCAGTACATGTAGCGGGTGTTGCTCAGTGTCAGGCGATGGGCCGGCAGGTTTTGCTCGCGCATGGCTTCGGTAAGCAGCAACACTTGCAGCTCGATGTCGAAGGCGCCAGCGTCCTGATCGCGTTTGTCGAGCAGGTAAGGCAGCGGCTGCGGATCACCTTGCGGGCGCGCAGGTTGCGCGGTGCGGAACGGCGCCAGCGCTTCGGCGGTCACCACCCACGGCGAGACGCTGGTGATGAAGCTCTTGGACAGGAACGGGCCCAGCGGCTGATATTCCCACGCCTGAATGTCGCGAGCCGACCAGTCGTTGAGCAGGCAGAAACCGGCGATGTGCTCAGCCGCATCACCGATGGCAATCGAGTCGCCCATCTCATTGCCCTGACCGATCCAGATCCCCAGTTCCAGTTCATAGTCCAAGCGAGCGCACGGGCCAAAAGTCGGTTCGGTCTGACCGGCGGGCAGCGTCTGGCCTTTGGGGCGACGCACGTCGGTGCCGGAGGCGCGCACCGTCGAGGCGCGACCGTGGTAGCCGATCGGTACGTGCTTGTAGTTGGGCAGCAGAGGGTTGTCGGGGCGGAACAGTTTGCCGACGTTCTGCGCGTGTTCGATGCCGACGTAGAAGTCGGTGTAGTCGCTGATGCGCGCCGGCAGATGCATCTGGCAGTCCACGGCCAAAGGCAGCAGTGTTGCCCCTTGGGCTTCGATGTTGCCGCGCTCGGTGCTGCCCTCTGCAAACAATTCAAGCAGACGCTGGCGCAGCGCAGTGCGAGCCGGGCGACCGAGTTCGAAGAACGCATTGAGCAAACCGCCCTTCATGGCTTCGACGGCACTGCGCGCTGCGCCGTCGAACAGACCGGCTTCAAGCGCCACTTGCAGATCGAAGACGTGATCGCCAATCGCTACGCCAGCGCGCGGCGCCGAACCGTCGACACTGAACACGCCGAGCGGCAGGTTCTGCAGAGGAAAATCAGCGTGGTCGTTGGCCGACGCCACCCAACTGCGGGTGATGGAATTCTGAGTCATGGGTTATCTCCGGGTCGGGTCGAACGTGGCGGGCAGTGTGGCCCAGCAGGCGTCGTAATGGGGTTGCAGTTGTGGGCAGTCGAGGGCGAAGCGGCTTGGGCGAAGCACCTGACTGGTCTCGAACATGAAGGCCATGGTGTTGTCGATCTTCGCCGGTTTGAGGTCGGCGTTGATGGCCTTGGTGCAGGTCTCACCGTCCGGGCCGTGGGCGCTCATGCAGCTGTGCAGCGAGGCGCCGCCAGGCACAAAGCCTTCAGCCTTGGCGTCGTATTCGCCCTGGATCAGGCCCATGAATTCATTCATCAGGTTGCGGTGAAACCACGGCGGACGGAAGGTGTTCTCGGCCACCATCCAGCGCGGCGGGAAGATCACGAAGTCGAGGTTGGCCAGACCGTGCACGCTGGTCGGCGAGGTCAGTACGGTGAAGATCGACGGATCCGGGTGATCGAAACTGACCGTGCCGATGGTGTTGAAGCGGCGCAGATCATATTTGTACGGCACGTTGTTGCCATGCCAGGCGACCACATTCAACGGCGAATGATTGAGCTCGGTGGCCCACAACTGCCCAAGAAATTTCTGCACCAGGGTGGTCGGTTGTTGAAGGTTTTCGTAAGCGGCGACCGGGGTCAGGAAATCCCGCGGGTTGGCCAGGCCATTGCTACCGATAGGCCCCAGATCCGGCAGGCGCAGCGGCGCGCCGTGGTTCTCGGCGATGTAGCCGCGTGCTTGCGGGTCAAGCAGTTCGACGCGAAATTTCAAACCGCGTGGCAGCACGGCGATTTCCAGCGGTGCCACTTCCAGCACACCCAGTTCGGTGGCGATGCGCAGACGACCGAGTTGCGGCACCAGCAGCAGTTCGCCGTCGGCGTTGAAGAACACACGCTCCATCGAGCGGTTGGCGGTGTAGTGGTAGATGCTGATGCCAGCGGGTTTATCGGCGCCGGCGTTGGCGGCCATGTTCACCAGACCGTCGATGAAATCGGTCGGCTCGCTGGGGATATCCAGCGGGTTCCAGCGCAGACGATTGGGGGTCACCTCGCCCAACGGCCCGCCAGCCAGTTGCCGTTCAAGTTTGACGAACGCCGGGTGATTGGCCGATGGCTGAATTCGGTACATCCAGGTACGCCGGGCTTCACTGCGGGTCATGGTGAACGCGGTACCGGAAAACAATTCGGTGTAGAGACCGTACGGGGCTTTTTGCGGGGAGTTCTGGCCGACGGGCAGCGCATCGGGCAACGCTTGAGTGCTGAATTCGTTGCCGAAACCGGACTGATAAGTCAGCGTCGACACGGTTGAATCGAGGTTCATGGAGCCTCCTGAACAGGGAGTCGGCATGGCCCATCGCTCTGGCTCAGAGGTTTCGGCACGCCGGGGTTGTTTTTATCGTAATTCGATTACGCATAACGTAATTTGCTCGCTATCCAGCGTCAAGCTATAAAGACGCCCATTCGTTCCGGAACCCGGCAGCATCATGGAAAAAACCAGCGACAGTCACGGCAAACAGAAAGTCCGCTCCGCCGAAGTCGGCACCGACATCCTCAAGGCCCTGGCCGAGTTGTCGCCCGCCACTTCCTTGTCGCGCCTGGCCGAGCACGTACAAATGCCCGCAAGCAAGGTGCACCGCTACCTGCAAGCGTTGATCGCCTCGGGATTTGCCGAACAGAACCCCGCCACCAACCATTACGGCCTCGGCCGCGAAGCGCTGCGCGTGGGTCTGGCCGCACTCAACAGTATGGACGTGCTGAAAGTTGCGGCCCTGCCATTGGCCCAATTGCGCGACGAACTCAACGAAACCTGTTTCCTCGCGGTGTGGGGTAATCAGGGGGCCACTGTGGTGCACATCGAGCCGGCGGTGCGTGCGGTGACGGTGGTGACGCAATTGGGTTCAGTGCTGCCGCTGCTCAGCTCTTCGACGGGGTTGGTGTTCAGCGCCTACTTGCCCCATCGGGAAGTTGACGAATTGCGCGAGCAGGAAATCGCCGTCGCCGATCATCCATTAAAAGACGAGCACGCCTACACGACGTTGTGTGAGCAGATCCGCGAACGTGGTTTGCATCATGTGCATGGCTTGCTGATGCCGGGGGTGGATGCCTTGTCGGCCCCGGTATTCAACGCTGTCGGACAGATCGCCGCCGTGATCACCATCGTCGGCCCGACCTCACTGTTTCACGCCGACGAAAACGGCCCGGCGGCGCAGCGCTTGCTGGCTGCGACGCGGGCCGTGAGTTGGCGAATGGGGTTCGACGCAGCGGCGTCGGCAATTCGCTAACAGGGTGTTACAGCAATACGGTTTTGCTGTCCCCCGCTGGCTCCTCCTGGAGAATTTCTTCAATTATCGCCAAAAGACGTTCATGGCCGAGGGTCTGGCCGGTCGCCGATCCAATCAGGCCGACGATTGCCTTGCCGTCACCCATGAGTTGAATCAGCGTCTTCTGCGCCTTGGTTGCTTCCTTGCCTCCAGGAATCAAAGACGCCAGGTCCAGTAGAGCTTCCTTGAAACTGTTGAAGGCCGTTTCTCGATCGCCATATCGGTAGGACTCGGCGCCTTCCAGTACGTTTTTGGTGATTTGCACCACGGACAGCGCGAAACCAACGGGCGGTATTACCAAACTGACGACACTCGCAGCCAACGCCACCGAGTCATAGGCCAATTTGCCAATGATTTCGTTCAGGCTGGTGGTTTGCGCGTCAATATCAGCAATGATCCGTTCAATACGTTCGTTATAACTCGCGCGCAACGACAGCACGCGGCTGTTGAGCTCAAGCACGGGAAGTTTTTCAGAAACATTGTTGAATTCAATGTTATTGATGAACGTCCCCATGATCCGTTGATCGACGTACTTGACCCGGTCGTAGAAATACTGACCCAGCCCGTGTTCCTTGATCGCCTCGAAAAAACCGCTCAACGGTCGCAAGTAGACGCCGTCCGGCGCGTCAGGCGTATAAAGAATTTCACTGACTTTGCCGCCCTGTACCAGCCTGAAAACATACACGCCCTCAACCAGACACCGTTTTACGTGAAACTTGAAGACTGCACTGAACTGCACGGTCGAAGGCACTTCTCCGAAAGGCGGAAAAGAGGCAGGCGTTCCTTTATCGAAGTTCAGGATCAACGTGCGCAATTGCTCAGCCAACGTGAGGGTGATAGCACCGGCATAAAAACTCGACAACACCGAACGTTGCATTTCAACCTGTCGAGACTTGAAGTGAACGTCTTTCTTGAATTCATAATCGGGGTGTTGTCTGTTTAAATAATCGGCACGCAACATGGCGATGTACTTCTCTCCCGGACGCAACGTTCTCGACCAACTGGCCAGTTGACGTATGTCCAGGTCGGGCAGTGCTGGATGCTTCGCGCCTACACGAAAGCGCGGATAAATCCCAATCACTTCGCCGCCACGATCATGGGCATAAAACTGCGTTTCCTTGATGATCAACCGGGTGAGTGTAATCGTCTCGTTTTCACTCAGATCAAGGAGGATCTCGTCCGGGTTTACCTGCACCGTTTTTCCAAAGGTCTTTAAAAGATCTTCGATCCGTTGCTTGATCAAGTCGTAACAGAAGCGCTCATAGGTCAGGATGCCCGCTTCGCGAGTGCCGATGGTGTAGAGCGCTTTCAACTCCGTATTCAAGCGGGCAAACGACTGGCGCATTTCATCAGGGGCGCTTCGATAGGCGGCAGGATGGGCGAGCGTTTCCTGTGCCAGGTCCCAGGCGATCTGATGGAAGATTGCCTCGACAAGAATGCCTTCCGGTGCGTCCGGCCATTCGGAAAACGTTACCCCTTTCCAGGCACTCGGTAGCTGCCGCAGCGTGGCCATGTATTTGGCCAGTGGCGCCCTTTCCGCAGGTTGGGTTTGCGCCGCCAGATAGCTCTGCCCTTCGGCTGTTCTCACCCAGCCAGCCACATGAAATTCAAGTTCACGACTGTTGGGAAATTGATACCAGTCGCGCTCTTCCGGCGAACCTGGAGCGTACAAGACGCAGTTGCCGTGGGGATTGGCCTTTTGCTGGAAAACCATCAGATCGCGGAAACCGAACCGGAAGCCATTCATCACGAAGGCCGATGCCGAAATACTCCGGTCTCCTTGCATAAAGCGTTCGACCATTGCCATGTTTGGCTGATTGAGATGCCCCTGCACGGCAGCGCAAAAAGTGCTGTAGGCGATGCGCGCCCCCAAGACCTGCAGAAGTGCCATCTGCACGTCGTAATCGTTAAAGGCTTTACGGCGCGTGTCCCAGAAATCCGAGCGGATGTTGACAGACGCCAGCCAGTTTTCTACGCGCACAGGTGTCAAGCCGGAAGGAACCGGCCCTTCAAAAGCCATCTCGAAGCGTTGATTGCGATCATGTACGCCGAACAGCGCCAGTTCCACAAACGTGCGCTTGTCTTCCTGAACCAGGGTGCGCGCTCCGACCTTGATGGTATAGCGACAGGTGACCTTGATAGTTTCAGGATCAACCGAAACACCCAATGCACTGTTGATCCACTCTTTACTTCGCGCAGCAGCATAGGCTTTCAGCGATGCTGCCTTATCCAGAAACTGGTCACGCCGGGTTTCCTCAGCGCGCACTTGCTGTAGCAAATGGTCATGACGCTGCTTATTTTGTTCACTGGCACCTGACAGCCATGCGGGTCGAACTTCTGAAAAGCCATTGATAACGCTCATACCTAACTCCTTGGTCCACGATCAAGAAATGACATTGCGCCACTTCGATTGCGAGCAAGTTATCGAATATAAACAGCGAACAAAATCCAACAGCCGTTACTGCAAGTTTTCAAACGTCATAAAACATCTCAGACAAACGCCAAAATAAATATTCCTCCATTTGACTGTCACAAATTCAACTTAGATCGAGACCCAACAGCTTTGCACTTGCCACCGCTTGAGTTCTTCGTTCGACACCCAACTTTCCGTGTATACGCCTGGCATGAGTCTTTACGGTATGTAGCGAAATAAACAGTTCATCTGCAATCTGTTGATTGGAATAGCCTTTGGCGATCAGTCGTAAAACTTCAAGTTCTCGCTGGCTCAGCACGCCGTAGTTGCTTAATGTCTGCGCGGCTGCATCTTCAGCGATCTTGTTATTCAGTGCCTGCAACACGTTCGGCTGGCGCAATTCCAGTTCACGCAACGCCTGGTGCAGGCCGTGATGAGCAACCAATTCAAGGCCCTGCTGCAAATAGTGTTGCGCGCCGGCCTGATCGCACTGCAGAAAGGCAACTTCGGCCAACGCCAGGAGCAAGTCAGTTTCGAGGGCGACCATTCTGCACTGCTTCGCGTCCGCCAATAACTGCTCAAGGCGGATGATCGGATTATTGGCGATGCGCAGACCCGTTTGCGCCAGGATCAGCAGGTATTCAACCCGTGGAATCAACTCGATGGTCGCCGGCGGTGCCTGCAATGCACCGGCCCCTTGATAGTGACGCAGCAGACGCGCCATCGCCTCGTTGGCCAGTTCGGCACGCCCTTGCTGAAGCCACAACAGACTGCTGATCTGCAACAACACCCCACGATAGACAGTCTCCGGAATCTGCCGCTGCTGCATCAGCCGCTGTGCATCGCGCAACCAGACAAATGCGCCTTCAAAATCCGCCTGATTGGCCGCCAGTTGTGCCTGCCCCAGATAGCCATACAAGACCCGCTTGTCATGGTTGCGCTTGCAATCGTCGAGGCCGGACTGAAAAAAAGCAGCCGCCAGGGCATCCTGCCCCTGACTGAGAGCCAGACGCCCCCGACGCAGTGCAATCCTGCCCAATAGCGGCGTCGGTCGATCCGGTCGTCTGCCGAGCAGAGCGTGCACTGCGGCCAACAGACATTCGGCCCGCGCCGCCGCGCCACGCTGCTCCAGTATTTGTGCATGATCGAGCTCAAGCAGCGCCTCGAAAACCAGCGAATTTTGCGCCCGCGCCAGACACAGCGCCTGCCGATTGTGGGCGTAGGCCACATCCAGCGCCCCTCTCAAGAGCGCCTGTTGCGTCACCCCCGACAAACACATCACCCGCGCCATCCAGTGGTCGTCGTCGAGCGAATCCAGCGCCTCGGAAAAATGACCCTGAGCGCAAGTCATCTGCCCTTCCAGATGCAGCAGCCAGCCATTCAAGGTTTGCCAGCGCGCAATCAGTTGCCGCTCGAGCGTGGCCGAAGGCTGTGGCATGAACCTCGCCAGGTGCGCGATGCACTGCGTGGCCTGTTCGAACCGGCCGGCAAACAACAGCGCTGCGCTGATCAGCCCGACCAACTGCGGTGATCCCAAGGTCAATCCTTCGCCCTGAGATTCATGCAGGCGCAACAACAGCACCACCGTTTGCTCTTCAAAAAGATGCTCGAAGTTGAAATGCTGCAACAGGCTCACTGCCGTTTCGAATTCCTCGGCAAGCAACGCCTGCTCGAAAGCCGAACGCCAATCACCGGTAGCGGCGAACCATTGGCACGCCCGACGATGCCATGAACGAGACGCGGGCCAATGTTCATCGCGCATCACCTGCGCCAAAGGCGCGAATATCTGTAGCCACTGCGACGATTCATTCCATGGCTCGATAAAGCAACCCAGCGTTTGCAGCGTTCGCAGGTAATCAGCCCCCTCACCGGCACCGAACAAGTGTTCACACAGTTCAGCGTTGAAACGCGGCAAATTCGCCAGTACCCGCCAGACTTCCGCCAGCTCCGGCGTCAAACCGCTGAACAGTTCGTGCTGCAGATAATCAAGCAAGGTTTCCACACGTTGCTGCGGTTGGGTGCTTTGCGACCAGTCGCATTTTTGCAGCAACGTCATTCGCACTCCGGCGCACCAGCCACCGGTGCGATGAACAATCCGTCCAGCCACATTGGCGGCCTGCTCGGCTGACAAGTGTTTCAGTGCCTGGGCGATCTCGTCCTGGGTCAGCGCCAGCGTCGGGCTTTCGCATTCATACAATTCGTCGTCCAGCAACAGCCGCGGCCAGTTGCATTGCGGACGCCGGCGAGAGCCGATCCACCAGGTCAATGCGGGGCTGCTGATTGTCAGCAAACGGTCGAGCAAGGCATCGAGTGACGGATCCGGCAAACGGCTGTAATCGTCGATGAACAGCCAGGTTGGTGCCTCCCAATGAGTCAATGCCGCGATCAGACCAGCCTCATCCGTGTCGGTCAGGCCCAGCGCTGCAGTCAATCGATGGCACATCTCGCCGTTGCTCAATTGCGCACCTGCCAGTGGCAACCAGAGCACCTTATACGTCGCGGGCGCCTGAAGCAGGCATTCGGTAAGCAGCGCACTTTTTCCGCTACCGGGGGGCGCACAGATCAGCCTGACCCGCGCCATCGACTCAAGCAGTGGTTCGCTCAATCGCAAACGTGGCTGGTGATGGGAAGACAGTCTGGGCAGGAAACCGGGGCGATCCAGACACGGCGTCATGGCGGTCATCGGGTGAGCCTTCTTATTGTTTTGCAGCCACCCTAGCCCTCTGCTGTCAGCTTGTTGATAAATATTCAGCGCGCTGATTGGCAGCCATAAAAAAGGCGACCGTGCGGTCGCCTTTTGTACAGCCGTTGTATCCCAAACGTTACCGCACACCCGCTGCGCGCAGGGCCGATGGTGTGTAGTCGGCAGCCTTGGCCTCGAAGCCGAATTCGAAGCTGTGTTTCTCTTCGTTCTTCATCCCCAGGGCAATGTACCGGCCGGCAATGATGTCGTAGAGCGCTTCCAGAGTGTAGGCCTGCGTCTGGTGATCGTAGTAGTACTGAGCGTGACCTTCGGCGACCCGCCACAGTTGGCCGCGACCGTCGTAATGGTCAGCGAGCGCCACCTGCCAACTGTCCTCATCGATGTACATGTGGCGCTTGGCGTAGATGTGCCGCTCGTTCGGTTTGACCGTACCGATCACCTCCCACACGCGATGCAGTTCATAGCGGGTCAGATCCTGATTGATGTGGCCAGCCTTGACGATGTCGTCGTACTTGAGTTTCGGCGAATCGAGCTTGTAGCTGTTGTAAGGAATGTACATTTCCTTCTTGCCCACCAGTTTCCAGTCGTAACGATCCGGGGCGCCGGAGAACATGTCGAAGTTGTCCGAGGTGCGCAGACCGTCCGCGGCGGTGCCCGGCCCGTCATAGGCCACTTGCGGCGCGCGGCGTACCCGACGCTGACCGGCGTTGTAGACCCACGCCAGACGCGGCTCCTTCACCTGATCGAGCGTCTCGTGAACCAGCAGCACGTTGCCGGCCAGACGTGCCGGCGCGGTGACTGACTGCTTGAAAAAGGTCAGGACGTTGGCGGCTTTTTCCGGGTCGAGATCTTTCATCAGTTGCGGCACGGCGATCTCTTCTTCGAAGCGGATCGGCGTGTAGCTGCCGTTGGTCTGTGGTGTGACCTGAGTGATGATCCGGCGCAGATTCCCGCCGTGGTAACGGGTGATGTGGTTCCACAACACTTCAACGCCGTTCTTCGGAATCGGGAAGGCGTAGTAGCGGTTGCCGGTGAAATTGGCCAGGCCGTTGCCGTCATTGATCGTGGTCACATTCAGCGCACTGCGTTTGGCCGACTCATAGATCTCAGGCGGTACGGCGACGGTACGGTGGGTGGGGTAAACCGGGATCTTGTAGGTTTGCGGGTAACGCTTGAACATCGCCACCTGACCGTCCGAGAGTTTGTCCTTGTACTGGTCGACATTGGCGGCGGTGATGGTGAACAACGGTTTTTCATTGGCAAACGGGTCAGCCAGGAACCCTTTGCTGTCGACCGCCCCGGCGTTTTTCGGGATGCCACCGGTCCATGCCGGAATCGAGCCATCGGCGTTACCGGCCTTCTCGGCGCCCAGCGGCGTGAGGCTGGTGCCAAGCTTGTTGGCTTCTTGCGGTGACACTGCCGCCATCACGTTGGCCGCCAGCAGGCTCAGGGCCAGGACACCACATTGCAGAATCATTTTGCGCATTGCATTCATCCTTCTCGGGCAGATCAGAAGTTCACGCCGAAACTCAGGGCGACGAAGTCACGGTCTTCGAGGACGTTGTAATCGCCGCCGAAGAAATCGGTGTAACTGAGGCTCGCGGTGTAGGTGTTGCGGTAGTCGGCATCGACGCCGACGCTGATCGCTTTGGCGCCTTCGTTGAACAGGCCATTGGGGCCGTAACCGGCGACGTCATGCGACCACGACAGGTTCGGCTTGAGGTTGACCCCGCCAATCACGTTGGCGTAATCGAGGATGGCCCGGGCGCGGTAGCCCCACGAAGTCGACGTGACGAAGCCATCGGTGTCGCCGCCGAAACCGTATTGGCCGTACACCGAGTCGCGGCCGTAACGCAGCTTGCTGCGCGACTCCAGACCGCCGACCCGCACCACCGCTGCTTCACCGACGACGGTCAGGCGCTGGGCCCCTAATACCTGATCGAAGAAGTGCGTGAGGGTGCTCTGGATCTGGGTGATTTCCTTGCGACGATAGCCCTTGTTGTCAGCACCGGGCGAAGTCGCCAGTGGCGAAGCAGCGCCCCCGGCAATCGGGTTGAGCAACGCCAGGGTCAGGTCGTTGGTGTTGACCTGCACCGGCGCGTTTGGCCGGTAGCTGATCTCGCCGGTCCACGCGGTGCCGGTGGGCAGTGTGGTAGAGAAACTGGCGCCGTACAGACGAATGTCTTCCGGATATTCGAGGTAATACTGACCGCGTCCCAACATCACGCTTTGCGCCAGTCCCGAGCCGCTGCCGGGGGCCAGACCATTGGCGATGCCGACCATGCCCGGCAACGCGGCAAGCGTCGAACGCCCGGCCGTGGTGGTGCCCACCGTCGGCGTGCGGCTGTGGTAGTTCATGAAATAGAGACCGTATTCGGTGTCGTCGCCGAGCCAGCGCAACGCCGTGCCCCACTGCCCCGAATCCCGTGCATCGCGGTCGCCACCCCGGGGCACCACGACGCCTTCGCGAGTCACCTCAATGCCCTGACCGAAGGCCGTGGTCAACGGCACAAACGGCGCAATCGCCGGGCTGCCGACGGTATACCCGTTGTTGCAACCGTCCGCCGCCACATCGACGCCGAAGAACGTACCGCAGTTGTCGAGGACGGTCTGGTCCCATTCCAGTTGGTAGAAACCTTCGACAGAGAGCTTGTCCGTCAGGCTTTGCGAGCCGAACAGCATGTTCACCGGGATCAGACCTTCCTTGATCTCGGCGCCAGGACGCCGAAACGCCGACACGTCGATCGGGTTGATGCTGTTGATCGAGTTGCCGATGAAGGTACTTTCGCCCCAGCTCACCACTTGCTTGCCGGCACGCACGGTGCCCGGCAAGTCAGCGATGGCGTAGTTGTGATAGACGAACGCATCGAGAATCTGCGCGCCGGAAGACTTCGCGCCCTCCTTGCGCCCCTTGTCGCTGATCTGTTTGAACTCGCGGTCTTCATCCTTGAGTTCGAAGTCGTACCAGTATTTGCCACGCACAAACACCCCGGTGTCGCCGTACTTCAGTTCGAGGTCGTGAATGCCTTTGAAGATTTTCGAAAAGGTTTCGCCCTTCTTGAAATTCAGGCGTCCGTCATCACCCGTCGAAGATTGCCCGGTACCACCATTGACCGTGCCGACCAGCGACTTGTCGGCATCGCGCATGCCCCAGCTCGCACCGACCGACAGTGACGAGTCGAAGGTGCCCTCGATTTCCCCGATGTTGAACGAAACCGCGTGCGCCTGGGCGCAGCAGCCCATAGCCACCGCGGCTGCCAGCGCCTGCGGTGTGAAGATGGCGCGCATTGTTCTTGTTTTCATGCGTCTTCCCCGGTGAGTGACAGAAGGCCCCACCCTACTGCCGGTTGACCGGGTCGATAAGCGCACCAAGGAGGTATTCGCGTTGTCGCTCGAAAGGATGAATGCCCCGGTGGGATGCGCCTTTGCGCGGGCCATGAGTGCGCTGGATAGTCGAACATCATTGCAGCGCATGGTGCATGTGGTACGGGGCAGACTGTTACATGCCCCGTAACAGTTCATGTCCGCAATCGCTATTTTTCTTACAGACTCAAATCCGTATTCTGAGCGGGCTTTCACGGGACACGCCGCAAAGCATTCGGCCTTGGCGCCTTAACCACTCAAGCCATTGCTGACAGATTTCAGATCAACCGAAGGTCTTCGGTTGCTCGCCCCGGTGTTCACTGACGTTGATTTGTAGCTCCTTGATCCAACGTCTTACCTTGGCCGCTGCGTTTGCAGCGGCCTTTTTTATGGGTGACGGGTTTTAGCGGGGAGATGGCAGGGCTGGCGCAGCCCTGCCGATTGTTGCGCAGGGTTCAGAGCGAATATTTCTGCAAATTCGCCATCATTTCCTTCAGCGCCTCAATGTTGTCCTTGGGGTGCGCCGCGCCTTCGAAATCGCAAATCTGCTGCCAGTGCGCCGCGACATCTTCCGGGGAAAATCCAGCACGCGGATCAAACCCGGCCCCCAAACTGCGCTCCCACCGCACCTTGCCCATCCAGCCACCACCGACCTCAAACAGCCCGGAGGTCTCCTGGCACTGTTCACTGGCCAGATACACCACCAACGGACTGACCAGCTCCGGCTTCAGTTGCTCGAATACTTGCGGCGGGATCAGGCCTTCGGTCATGCGCGTGCCGCCAGTCGGGGCGATGGCGTTGACCAGAATGTTGTTCTTGCGGCCCTCGATGGCAAGGGTGCGGGTCAGGCCGTACAGGCCAAGTTTGGCCATGCCGTAGTTGGATTGGCCGAAGTTGCCGTAGATGCCGGAAGTCGACGCGGTGAAGATCACTCGACCGTAGTTTTGTTCACGCAGGTGCGGCCACGCGGCGCGGGTGACTTTGTAGGCGCCTTCGACATGGACGCGGTAAACCAGATCCCAGTCGGCATCGTCCATTTTGTGGAAGGTCTTGTCGCGCAGGATCCCGGCGTTGTTGACCACCACGTCGACGCGGCCAAAGACGTCGAGGGCGTTCTGCACCAGTTTGTCGCCGTCAGTGACCGAGTCGTGGTTGGCTTCGGCGATGCCGCCGGCCTCACGAATTTCTGCCACCACGCGGTCGGCGGCGCTAGCATTGGCGCCTTCGCCCTGGGTCGAGCCTCCGAGGTCATTGACCAGCACTTTGGCGCCCTGTCTGGCGAACAGCAGTGCATGCGCCCGTCCCAGACCGCCACCGGCTCCGGTGACGATCACGACTTTATCTTCGAAACGCACAGACTCATTCATCAGGGCAACTCCAGCAGGCCAAAGGACAGAGAGCCCGAGTGTCAGGCACGGGGCTTTGGGTCACAACGAACACGGCTGAGGCTGAATGATGCGCGATAAGGTGAGGGGATGATGCCAAGCAAGATCAATAGATCGCTGGCGGCGATCCATTGATCTTTCAGGAACACGCCACTTTGCGCGGCGGCAGCGCCAAACGGTCGCGGAACGCCAGGTAATGCGTGAGCACCTGCACCGGCGCTTCGGTCTGCGGATAGTGACCAATACCCGGCAACAGCACGGTGTCCGCGTCTGCAATCAACTCCCGGTACCGCTCGACCATGTGCGCACCGGAGATCGGATCGACTTCGCCATCGATCACCCGCAACGGGATTTCGCCACGCTGCATGGCCGCCACCCAACGGTCGCGCTGCACGCGACGCTCGGGGATGTAGCCAATCAGCTTGTGCATGATGCGCGGGCCTTGATGGGTGTCGATCAGACTCCAGAAATCATCCAGCTCGCTCTCGCTTGGCCGGGTCTGCGGGCCGAAAATCTGGCCGAAGCTTTTCACCAGCGCGTCTCGGGTGAAGGCGCGACCGATCATCCAGCCTAAAGGGCTGAGCAGCAGTTTTTGCATCAACACCGGGCGGTGGGTTTCCGGGAACAGCCCGCCGTTGAGGAACACGCAACTGGCGACCTTGATGTGCGCCTCGTAATGCCGCGCGAGCAGTTCCTGCGCGACGCTGTCGCCATAGTCATGAGCGAGGAGGTGTACCGGCTGCTCGACCTGCAGATGCGCGAGCAACGCCTGTTGCAGATCGGCTTGTTCCAGCAGGCTGTAGCGGTGATTGACCGGTTTGGCCGAGTCGCCGAAACCGAGCATGTCACAGGCGATCACGCGATACCGTTGAGCCAGTGGCTGCCACAGGTAATGCCAATCCCAACTGGCGGTCGGGAAACCATGGATCAGCAGCAGCGGCTCACCCTGCCCCGTCGTCCAGTAACGGATCGACTGACCACGAAAAACAAAGGTCTGGCTGCGCTTGCGCCAGACACACAACGGAATCTCGGCAAGAGGCATCAGAGTTGATATCCAGGGTTCTGTTTATCGAGTTTGCGCAGCAATGCCGGCCACGCCAGCGCGCCGCCCATGCCTTGAGCACTTTTGGTGACGCCGGCGATCATCGCTTTGGCGCCGGCCAGAACCTGCGGTTCGATGGCAATGAGTTCAGCGCCGCCGGTCTGCGCCATCACCTGAATGTCGCAGGCACGCTGGAAGGTGAACATCATCAGAAAAGTGTCAGCGATAGTGCCGCCACAGGTCAGCAGACCGTGGTTGTGCAGCATGAGGAAATGGTTATCGCCGAGGTCGGCCTGCAAGCGCGCCTTCTCCTCGTGATTGAGGGCCACGCCTTCATAGGCGTGATAAGCGAGGCTGGACAGGACAAACAGCGATTGCTGACTGATCGGCAGCACACCCTGCTTTTGCGCCGACACCGCAACCCCCGAGGCCGTGTGCGTATGCAGCACGCAAACCACATCGTGTCGAACTTCGTGCACGGCGCTGTGGATGGTGTAACCGGCGGGGTTGATTTCGTAAGGACTGTCCATGAGTTTGTTGCCGGCCTGATCGACTTTCACCAGGCTTGATGCGGTGATCTCGTGGAACATCAGGCCAAACGGATTGATCAGGAAATCTTCGGTGCCCGGCACCTTGGCCGAAATGTGCGTGAAGATCAGATCATCCCAGCCATGCAGCGCGACCAGACGATAGCAGGCGGCGAGATCGACTCGGGTCTGCCATTCCGCGGCGCTGACCTGATCTTTGACATTAAGGGACGATTGGATGGGGGCTACGCTCACTGTATGCACCTCTGCGTTCTTATTGTTCTGCACGTGTGAGCAGTCTAGTCAGGCGCAGGCCATCGCGTAGTTGCATTGGCAGCCAGCTTGATGACTGAACGAGTCAGCCCGGCAAACAGCTTGGATCCGTGTCAAAGCAACGACGCCAACAAAGGGGCGGCGAACAGATTGAGCAACCCGGTGAGGACCATCACCAGACCCGCCACCGAGCCCTCCTCACCGCCCACTTCATGGGCGCGGCTGACACCGGCGCCATGGGCACCGACACCGAACAGGGCGCCACGGGCCAAGGCACTGCGCAATGGCAACCACTTCAAAAGAACGCCACCGAGCATCGCGCCAAACACCCCGGTAAACATCACGAACACCGCCGTCAATTCCGGTACGCCGCCGAGATCATGAGCCAGCGGCATGGCGAATGGCGTGGTGATCGAGCGCGGCACCAGCGACATCGTCACCGAACTGTCCAGTGCCAGGGCCTTGGCCAGTCCGAACGAGGTGGCGATTGATGCCGTGCTGCCGGCAACCATGCCGAGCATCAATGCAGGCCAGTGCCGCATCAACAGATGCCGCTGCTGCCAGATCGGCACGGCGAAGGCGACTGTCACCGGACCGAGCACCCGCATCAACCAGTGGGTGTTGCTGGAATACTCGGCGTAAGCGGTGTGCAGCGGCACGGCCAGCGCCAACAACAGCGTTGGCACCAGAATCAGCGGCGACAGCAGGTAACGGCCGGTGCGCCGATAAATCCAGCGGCTGAACAAGTACGCCAGCAGGGTGAATGCGAGCCAGAACATCGGCATCAATTCAAGCTTCATGGGACCGCCTCAGGCGCACGGCCCATTCCACGGTGAACGCCGTCACCAGCATGACCATCAACGTGCTGGCGGCGATCACCAACAGAATCCGCCAACCGTCATTGCGCAGCAGCGCCCCATAGTCAAGCAGGCTCATCAGCGCCGGGATGAAGAACAGCAGCATCTCCGCCATCAGCAGCCCCGCGCCCAATTGCAATGCCGCCGGTTTGACCCAGCCAAAGGCGAACGCCAGCAGCAACAGCGCCATGCCGATCACGCCACCGGGAATCGGCCACGCCAGCCAAGCGGCGAGTTGGCAGCCAAGCAGGTAGAGACCGAGCAGCACGGCCAGTTCGACAACAAGGCGGGAAAGGTACTTGAGGGTTGCGGCGTTCATGGCTTTGCTCCTGACAGGGGCTTATTTTACGAACCGAGCACCCATCCCAGAAGCGAATTGTTAGACTCCAAGCCATTCCAAAAAGGAATCAGACTATGGAATTCAAACAACTGCGCAGTTTTGTCGAAGTCATGCATCAGGGCGGTTTTACCCAGGCCGCGAAAACCCTGCACATCAGCCAATCGGCCGTGAGCAAACAAGTCGCGCAACTCGAACAAAGCCTGGGCACCCCGTTGCTCGAACGGCTGGGTTCGCAGTTGCGCCTGACCACCGCCGGCAGCGTGGTGTTGCAACGAGCCGAGGGCATGCTGCGCTTGCGCAACGAATTGCTCAGCGAACTCGACGACCTCAGCCATCTGGCCCGTGGCGAATTGCGCCTGGGCCTGCCGCTGTTGGGCAGTGACACGTTGTTCGCCGGGCTGTTTGCCGAATACCGTCGGCGCTATCCGAATATCAAGATCCAATTACTTGAAGGCGGTAGCCGCCATATTGAGCAAGCCGTGTTGAGTGCAGAACTGGAATTGGGCGGCAGTTTGTTGCCCAAGGATGCGCAGTTCGACTATCAGCCGTTCTGCGATGAGAAGCTCGATGCACTGTTGCCGAGGGATCATCCGTTGGCTGAGCGGGGCGAAATCGGTCTGGAAGAATTGGCCGATACGCCGTTTCTGCTGTATCAGCGCAGTTTTGTGCTCAATGATCGCTTGCTCCAGGCGTGCCAGCAGATGGGCTTCACACCGAAGGAAGGCGGACGCAGTGGGCAGGCGGATTTTCTGGTGTCACTGGTGGCCGCCGGGCAAGGCGTGGTGTTGCTGCCCAGCGTGGTCGCGCGGGGTCTGGTGCGGCCAGGCGTCGTGCGCCTGACCTTGAAAGCACCGGACTCGCTTCGCTGGGATATCGTTTTCATCTGGCGTCAGGGCGCCTATCTGTCGAAAGCGGCGCAAGCCTGGCTTTCTCTGCTGCGCGAGCGACCAATCAGCCCTTGAGCGCGCCGATGAACTCAGCCAGCCAAGGCTCGGCGTCGGTTTCCGGGGTCACGCTTTCGCTGGCGTCGATGCGCAGCATCTCCTGCACTTCGCGCACGCCCAGTTCGCCGAACAGTTCGCGCATCTGCTCGCCGCCGCCGCAGAAGGTGTCGCCGTAACTGGCGTCGCCCAACGCAATCACCGCCCCCGGCAAACCGCGCCAGGCAGCGGGTAATTGGTCACGAAGGGCCGAATACAACGGCTGCAGGTTGTCCGGCAACTCGCCCATGCCGGTGGTCGAGGTCACCGCCAGCAGCGCTTGAGGGCCAAAAGACTGAAGGTCCGTCAGGCTGGCGCGCGAGTTGTAGAAGGTTTCAAAGCCGGCGGCTTTCAGCAGATTCTGGGCGTGGCGGGCGACTTCTTCGGCGGTGCCGTAGACCGAACCGGAGAGGATGGCGACTTTCATCAATCTGATCCTGGAGCTGAAAAAAAGAGCGCCGATATTAACAGCCTGAGCCGTGAAGTTGCGATTAACTCCCAATAAGCGCCAATGACCTATAGACAGCCTCCGCCGATCTTCTAGAATGCCCGTCACAGACACCTCTGAAAGGATTCAAAGATGATCAACGCCAGCCTGCTGCAAATGGTAATCAACGCATCGAACGATGGAATTGTGGTCGCGGAAAAGGAAGGCGAACAGGACAACATCCTGATTTACGTCAACCCGGCCTTCGAGCGCTTGACCGGTTACGCCAGCGAGGAAATCCTCTATCAAGACTGTCGCTTTCTGCAATCCGGAGACAGGGATCAGGAAAACCTGACACTGATTCGCGAAGCGCTGCGCAATAGCGGATCTTGCCGGGAAATCTTGCGCAACTATCGCAAGGACGGCACACCGTTCTGGAATGAACTGTCGCTTTCAACGGTTAAAAACGCCGATGACGGACAAACCTATTTCGTCGGTGTTCAAAAAGATGTGACGGTTCAGGTCAAGGCCCAGCAACGCGTTGCGCAATTGGAAGCACAGGTCGCCGCACTCAAAGCCGAACTGGCTGAACTGAAAGCGACAAACGGTTAAAACAAAACAGCGAACCAATTGTCATTAACTACAATCACCAAAGACTTTGTAACTATTCCTTTCGAGTCCGCCATGCAACGCGACGCCCTCCTCACTCAGGATGAGCTGGATTTCATCCAGACCATGCAACACAACCCGCAATTGAATGTGCGGGATGCGACGTCGAGCCTGCTGGTGAATGGTGGTTCGCAGATCCGTGACTTGCTCACGCGTCTGGCCGCTCACGAACAGGTCACCATCCAGGCCAACTTCGAAAATCAGCAGATGACCTTCCCGCTGCATTTGGTGGAGGACGAGTTTCACGCGCTGCATCTGCGCCTCGGCGTACCTAGCATTTACGAAGACGGCCCGATGGTTCGCCCATGGCGACTGGCTCTTGAAGAACCGGTGGCACTGGAGAACGCCAAAGGCCAGCCGGGCCCGCTGTGGGTACACGAGATCTCGCACAAAGGCGTATTGCTGGAAGTGCGCAACAAAACCAAACCGCCCAAGCATTTCGCTCTGTGGTTCAGCCCATCGGGTTATGAGCGGATTTCATTGCGTGGCCATTTCGAACGAGAAACCGAGCAAGGTTTCTTCGCCTACGAACTGAGCCAGACCTATGCCGATGAAACCGAACGTCTGCGCCAGTTCATCCTGCAACAACATCGCCTGACACATCCGGCCCTGCACACCTGAGCCTTTAAAACCTGGCCTTCAGGTATCCAGCGTGCCCGCCAGAAACTGCGTCAGCCGCTGAAACATTGTCGCCCCTTCATTACCAATGCAACCGATTGACGTTCCAGCCAGGCTCTCCTGCGCCAGATCGGAGGCATCCCCCGCCAGCAGCACCTGACAATCAAGGCTCAACGCCAGCCGGCTCAAGCGTCGCGGAAGGTCGGCGCTCGGTGCGTGGTTGGAAAACAATACCAGTACGTCAGGCCGGGTCCGTTCGCAGACCAGGGTGAGTTCATCGAACGGCTGGCCGGTGGTCAGCACGCGGATCCCTGAGCCATTACCACTCAGGAACAGTGCCGTCACCAGCAGTTCCAGCTCTCGGCATTGTCCGGCCAAGGCACTGACAATCACCCTGCGCGGTTTCGAGCCGCGCAGCATGACGATCCGCTGCAATACCCGCGCTCTGAGAAACCCATCGAAGAACAGCCATTCGCTGGTTTGCCCAAAAGCATCTTGTCGCTGCAGCAGTTGCAGCCACAAGGGCATCAGAATGTCCTGGAACACGACGGGCAACGTATAAGAAGAAAAGATCTGACCGTAGACCAGATCCAGTTGCTGATCATCGAACGAACTGATCGCATCCTGCAGTTGCACCTGCCATTGCAGATAATCGGCCTGCACCCGATCGTCGGGGATGATGTGCGCCAGCACTTTCAACGGCTCGGTCTTGGCCAGAATCTTGCCGACTTTGCTGACGGACACACCACGATCGATCCAGTCGAGAATGCTGCGAACGCGCTCGATATCGGCCATCGAATACAAGCGATGCCCACTTTCGGTGCGTGTTGGTTGAATCAAACCATAGCGCCGCTCCCATGCACGCAACGTGACCGGGTTAACGCCGGTCAATCGTGCGACTTCACGTATGGGGAACAGATCTTCACATTCCAGCGCAATGGATGCCTGCGAAGCAGGGCTTTTGTCCGTGATGACAGACATAAGACAATCAACTTCCTTGTTGGCGAATTGGATCCTATTCTAACCTTGATGGAGCATTAAGATTCAAGCGATGAACAGCGACCAAAGTCGCTGGTTAAATCGGTAAAATCCGGAATATTCCTTGCATACTGTAAAACGCTGGCCACTACCCCCGGCCCTGCGTCAGGCGAAACTCCTACCCGGAGCGACGCACTCGAAATACGGAGATATACAATGTCTACTTCCCCCGTCACGCTGATGGTTGCGCGTCGCGTCGCCGATGGACGCTATCAGGATCTGATCGCCTGGCTGCGCGAAGGTGAACAACTGGCCACCGACTTCCCCGGTTATCTCGGCTCCGGTGTGCTCGCTCCACCGCCCGGCGATAACGAGTTTCAAATCATTTTCCGCTTTGCCGATGAGCACACACTGCATGCGTGGGAGCATTCGGCCTCGCGTACTGCCTGGCTGGATCGTGGCAGCGACCTGTTTGTGCACCCGAAGGAACATCGCGTCAGCGGCATTGAGGGCTGGTTCGGCGCCGATGCGATCGGCCAGCGCCCGCCACGCTGGAAGCAGGCTGTCGCGATCTGGCTGGCGTTCTTCCCGGTGTCGCTGCTGTTCAACTTTGTCCTCGGCCCGCTGCTCAGTGAAATGAGCCTGCTGCCACGGATGCTGATCAGCACGGCATGCCTGACGCCGTTGATGGTTTATTTCTTTATTCCGTTGTCGACCCGATTACTGGCAAATTGGCTGAACAGTACGCCAGCCCGCCCGTTGCCCGTTACCCCTTGCGCGCAAAATCGCTGATCCCTCTGTGGAAGCGGGCTTGCTCGCAGCCATCTGAAGTCGGTTCTGCAATAGGTAGGTCGCTCGTGTCGCTGTTATAGTTTTTACTTCAACCGCGACGCGAGCCGTACATGACCACAACCTCCGCCCCGATCCTCATCACCGGCGCCGGCCAGCGTGTCGGCCTGCATTGCGCGCAGCGTTTGCTTGCAGACGGCCACGCTGTGATCTTCAGTTACCGCAGCGAACGTCCCGGCGTGCAAGTGCTGCGTGATCTGGGCGCCATCGGCGTGTTCGCGGATTTTTCCAGCGAAGCCGGCATACTCGCCTTCATCGCCGAACTGAAAACCCACACCGACAGCCTGCGGGCAATCGTACACAACGCCTCCGAATGGCTGGCCGAAACCCCGGACAACGGAGCCGAAGCGTTCACACGCCTGTTCAACCTGCACATGCTCGCGCCCTATCTGATCAACCTGCATTGCGCCGATCTGCTCACGCTATCGACGCCTGCGGACATCATCCACATCAGCGATGATGTCACCCGCAAGGGCAGCAGCAAGCACATCGGTTACTGCGCCACAAAGGCCGGGCTCGACAGCCTGACCTTGTCGTTCGCCGCTCGCTATGCGCCGGCGATCAAGGTCAACGGCATCGCCCCTGCCCTGCTATTGTTCAATCCCGACGACGACGCGGCGTACCGCGCCAAAGCGCTGGCCAAATCCGCGCTGGGTATCGAACCCGGCAGTGAAGTGATCTATCAGAGCCTGCGCTACCTGCTCGACAACCCGTATGTCACCGGTACGACCCTGACCGTCAACGGCGGACGGCACGTCAAATAACAACGCCCGCGAGGATGTTCGATGACCCGCTCCCTGCCCGAGCATTACCGCGACATACTGATCGGTCTTGGTGAAGATCCCGAACGCGAAGGACTGCGAGACACGCCGCTACGCGCAGCCAAGGCCATGCAATACCTGTGTCACGGCTACGAACAGAGCGTCGATGAGATCGTCAATGGCGCGCTGTTTGCCTCCGACAGCGACGAGATGATCATCGTCGCCGACATCGAACTGTACTCATTGTGCGAACATCACCTGCTGCCCTTCATCGGCAAGGCCCATGTGGCTTATATTCCGACGGGCAAGGTGCTGGGGTTGTCGAAGATCGGGCGGCTGGTGGACATGTTCGCCCGGCGCCTGCAGATTCAGGAAAACCTCACCCGACAGGTTGCCGATGCGGTGCAGCAAGTCACCGATGCCGCCGGCGTCGCCGTGGTCATTGAGGCCAGACACATGTGCATGATGATGCGCGGTGTCGAGAAACAGAATTCGACCATGAACACCTCGGTCATGCTCGGCGCCTTTCGCGAGTCGAGCAACACCCGCCAGGAGTTCCTGCAATTGATTGGACGGAGCAAGTAAATGGCACAACTTCAACCGGGAATGGCACGCATCCGGGTCAAGGATCTGCGCTTGCGCACCTTTATCGGGATCAACGAGGACGAAATCCTCAACAAGCAGGATGTGCTGATCAACCTCACCATCCTGTACGCGGCGCAGGAAGCAGTGCGCGACAACGACATCGATCACGCGCTGAACTACCGCACCATCACCAAGGCGATCATCGCCCACGTCGAGGGCAACCGCTTCGCGCTGCTCGAACGTCTGACCCAGGAACTACTGGATCTGGTGATGAGTAACGGCTCGGTGCTGTATGCCGAAGTCGAAGTCGACAAGCCGCATGCGCTGCGTTTTGCCGAGTCGGTGTCGATTACCCTTGCGGCAAGCCGCTGAGCTTCAAGCTTCGTGCTGCAAGCGGTAAGCTACAGGCACCCCACCATTGAAATCTTGCAGCTTGAAGCTTGCCGCTCAACGCTGTCTCGCAGAGACCCCCATGACTGATCAACAACGCCTCGAACTCGAAGCCGCCGCCTTCCGCCGGCTGGTCGCCCATCTGGACAGCCGCAAGGACGTGCAGAACATTGACCTGATGAACCTCGCCGGGTTCTGCCGCAACTGCCTGTCGAAGTGGTACAAGGCCGAAGCCGACGAGCGCCAGATCGAGGTCAGCCTCGATGAAGCCCGCGAAGTGGTTTACGGCATGCCGTACGCCGAGTGGAAGTCTCAATTTCAGCAAGAAGCCAGCGCCGAACAACAAGCGGCGTTCGCCAAAGGAAAACCTCATGAGTGATCTGAACACCCTGCGCACCAGCCTCAAGAGCGGCGAGCACCTTTTTGCCGACACCCTGGCCTTCATCGCCGCCGGTTACGACTACCAGCCTCAGGCGTTCAACAACGGCGGCGTGGAAAACGCTGCCGGGCAGAACGAAGGCTCGTGCAAGACCCTCGGTCTGGCGCTGCTGGAAGGCTTTAGCGATGAAGAAGCGCTGCTGGCGTTCGGCGAGCACTACCGCTTGGTGGTGGCGGCGCCTGAAGGCAGCGATCACGGCAATATTCGAGCGCTGATCAACAACGGTCTGGCCGGCGTGAAGTTCGAAACCCAGCCCCTTTGCCGCCGCTGATCCTGCATTGCCAACCCGCGTCCCTTGTGGGAGCGGGCTTGCTCGCGAAAGCGGTGTGCCAGTCACCCAAAATATCGCCTGAAATGACGCCTTCGCGAGCAAGCCCACCCACCTTTGGACTGTGGCGCCTGTGAGTAACGGACACAAAAAAACCGGCCGAACAGACTGTGTGAAAACACACTGATGAAGGCCCAACAAAACGCCCCGACTTGTTCGGGGCGTTTGTTTTTGTGCGGGCAACAGACGAAAAAAGGCCTTTCAGCCCATTAGCGCCATCAACTGGCGGGCTCCGAGCACGCTAATCGCTCGCTTGAGGTTGTAAGCGTTCACCGCCAAGGCCATTTCCGCTTTTGCTCCCTCC